>DASRXE010000045.1:0-7059 GCA_035654315.1 Brevundimonas sp. | reverse complement strand
GCCATCGCCCGGGTCAGCCGCGGCGTCCGGTCGAACTGCGGCAGCAGGTCCGAGGCCCGCACGATCGGCCCCGCCACCAGATGCGGGAAGAAGCTCATCAGCAGCATGACGTCGAGCAGGCTCTTCGCCGGCGGCGTCTTCCCCCGCTTCACATCGACGACGTACGAAATGCCTTGGAAGGTGAAAAACGAAATCCCCACCGGCAGCACGATCTGCAGCAGCGGCAGGTCCCGCTCCCAGCCGACCCGCGTCAGCAGCGCGCCGGCCTCCTCGACGAAGAAGCCGTAGTATTTGAAGAAGCCGAGGATGAGCAGGTTGACCGCCACGCCCAGCCCGACCAGCCAGCCGCCGCCTTTCGCTTCGCCTCGCCGCTCACGATCGCGCGCGATCAGCGCCGCCACGCCCCAGTTCAGGATGGCCGAGGCAATCAGCAGTCCGACGAAGCGCCAGTCCCACTGGGCGTAGAAGAACCAGCTGGCCAGCAGCAGGAACAGCTTGCGCCGCCCGTTCTCGCGATCCAGCGACCAGGCGGTGAAATAGACGACCAGAAAGAAGACGCCGAACGCCAGCGTGGGGAACAGCATCTACTCGGCGCGCCCCGGGGCCTCGGCCTGCCCCGTTTCAGTCCGCCCCGCCTTCCATGCGTCATAGGCGGCCATCAGGTCGCCCGCGAGGATGCCGCCGATCCAGTCGGCCCCCGCGCTCGTGAAATGGACCCGATCGCCGCGCATCAGGGGCTCGGCCCCCAGCGCCAGACGATCCGCCGAACAGTCTCCCCCCATTCGTCCGTGCCAGTCCCAGAACGCTACGCCCAGATCGGCGGCGACCCGGCGCTGCACGTCCCGGACCACCGCCAGCGTCGGTGGCGGCGCCCGCAGCCCGTCGGCGCTGCACCCGTCCGTCACCCCGTTCTTCAGCGCGTCCGGCGCGCCCAAGATCATCAGCGACGCATCCGGCGCCAGCCTGCGCAGGCGGGCCACCTGCCCTCTTAACAGCGCCTCGTAGGCGGCGGCGTCCAGCCCCTCCTCGAAGCCCTCGTTGGTCCCGAAGGCCAGCACGATCAACTGGACGCGCCAGTTCGCCAGCTGCATTGCGACCACGGCGTCGTCGCGCGCGGCGAGGTCCCGGAGAGTCGCCCCCACCATGCCGAGGTTCGAGACGACGACGCCGGCCAGGGCGCTCAGGCGCACGTCGTGCAGCGCCAATGTGCTGTCCAGCGGCCGCAGCACGATCTCTTCCGGCCAGCCGTCGGTCAGCAGGTACTGGCACGACCGCCCGCGCTCATCCTCGTCGAACGACTCTTCCTCCCAGACCTCCTGATCCGCCTCGACCCGCAGGCGTCCCTGTCCCTCGCCGCAGATCGAGATGATTGAGGCGATCGCGACCCGTGGCGCCTGCCGGAGCCGCAGTTCCGCGCCGGGTCCGATCGTGATCGCCCGCACTCCTGCGAGGCCCACGCCGCCCGAGGGCAAGTCGCCGCGGCTGGCCAGCGGCGCCGGTGAGAGGGTCCAGTCGTTCGCCGTCACCTCGACCTGCATGGGCGAATAGCCCGCATGCGGCACGCCCGGCGGCAGGACGCCCCGCCCGCCGTCCCCAAAGCGAGCCTGCAGCGTCGCCCTCAGCTTGCCGGTGATCCGGTCCCCCGCCGTGTGGCTGTCGCCGATCTGAAGGATGTGGACCGGCCCGGGCCGCCGCTCCACCTCGGCGGCCGTCAGCGCTTCGAACAACCGCTCCAGCGCTTCCGGCTGGCACAATCCGCCGGGACAGACCGACTCCCCGGCGGGCGGTGGGGTCACCGGCGCATAGGGCGTCTCCTGCCCGGGCGCGGCGAGCGCCGGCGCCGCCGCCAACAGCCCCCATGCCAGGACCCCGATCCGCTTCATGCTCAGCCGGTGGGCGTCAGGACGGGCGCAGCTTCCGGCCGATCCAGCCCGGCGTCCCGCTTCAGCCGCTCCGCCACCGGGCCGCTCATCCGCAGGTACCCGGCCATCGACATGTGAATGCCGTCGTTGGCGCGCATCAGCACCTTGCGGCCCGTCTTGTTCGGCAGATAGGCCTCGTAGCGGCCTTCCTCGTTCGAGGTCAGCTCCGTGGTTTTCAGATACGGCACGCCCAGCGCCTGCATCCGCGCCTCGACCACCCCGTTGATCAGCGTCATCCGCCCGTCGAACCGGCCGCTCTTCATGCGCGGCAGGCCGATCCAGTAGACGGCGATATCGCGGCGGCGCAGCATCGCCACCAGATTGTCGATCCGGGTCGCATAGGCCGTCTTCCAGCCTTCCGTGCCGAAGTCGTGGACGACGCCGTCCAGACTGATCCCTTGCGCGTCATTGGTCCCGAACAGGATCACCGCCACGTCGATCGGCGTCGCGTTGATCTGGCGCTCGGTCTTGGCCTGGATGTCGACGTAGTCGAACCGCGACAGGCCGGTCGAGACCTCGGAGAATTTGGTCACCGTCACCTTCGGCTGGTCGCGCAGATCGCGGTACAGCCCGGCGTACAGGCCGTCAGCCATCGAATCCCCGAACACGCCGATCCGCAGTGGACCCTGCGCCAGGCGCGCCGACAGCGGGGTCACGGCGGGGATGGCGGGCGCGGGTGCGGCCGCCGGCGCAACGGGCGTCGCGACCATCGCACTCACGGGCGAGGCGGATGCGTTGGCCCGATCGCCCAGCATCACTGTCGGATGTCGCAGCCAGTCGCGTCCGTCCGGCGTCAGCAGCAAGCCTGCCAGCACGCCGACCATGAAGGTCACCGTCAATGCGTTGACGCCCGCCCGCAAACTCGCCCCCCGACGTGTGAGTCCATCAATGGCCCCGCTTTTACCCTATCGCCGCCCGCTGACCACCTCGCGCGCGCCTCACGCGAAGAAAAAGGTTAACGGGCGCTGATCCCGGTGCGCGCGCCGCGGCCCTGCCTGTATCCAGACCCTACCCGACGGCGCCCTCGCACTTGCTCCCGTCCCTCGCGCGCGTTACGGACGGCGAAGGGCCGTCGATATTCATCAGGCGGTGAAAAAGATGAGGAAGCGATGCGGAAGATCTTTCCCGACGCGGCGTCCGCCCTCGAGGGCCTGACCTTCGACGGCATGACCGTGATGTCCGGCGGCTTCGGCCTGTGCGGCATCCCCGAGCACCTGATCGCCGCCCTGCGCGACAGCGGGGTCAAGGGCCTGACCGTCATCTCCAACAATGCCGGCGTCGACGACTTCGGCCTCGGCCAGCTGCTCGGCACCCGCCAGATCGCCAAGATGATCTCGTCCTACGTGGGCGAGAACAAGGAGTTCGAGCGCCAGTATCTGGCCGGCGAGCTCCAGCTCGAGTTCAACCCCCAGGGCACCCTGGCCGAACGCATCCGCGCCGGCGGGGCCGGCATTCCCGCCTTCTTCACCGCCACCGGCGTGGGCACCCTCGTCGCCGAGGGCAAGGAAGTGCGCGAGTTCGACGGCCGCCAGTACGTCATGGAGACCGGCCTCGTCGCCGACCTGTCGATCGTCAAAGCCTGGAAGGCCGACGAGCGCGGCAACCTCGTCTTCCGCAAGACCGCCCGAAACTTCAACCCGATGATGGCCACGGCCGGCAAGGTCACCGTCGCCGAGGTCGAGCAGATCGTCCCCACCGGTTCGCTCGACCCCGACGCCATCCACACCCCGGGCATCTACGTCGACCGCATCGTCCAGACCGTGCCCGAGAAGCGCATCGAACAACGCACAGTGAGGCAACGCGAGAGCGTCTGAACAGGGGGTGGGGTGTCGGGTATGGGGTGTGAAGGGTGACAGCGCCGCTCAAGTCCTACCGGGAACTGACCGTCTGGCGTGACGGCATCGCCCTTGTGAAGGCGTGCTACCTCGTCACCCAAGCGTTCCCGAAGGACGAGTTGTTCGGTCTGACCTCCCAGATCAGACGCTCCGCTGTGTCCGTCCCGGCCAACATCGCCGAGGGATACGGGAGAGGCTCCCGCAAGGACTACGTCAGGCACCTGATGATCGCACAAGGCTCGCTGAAGGAACTGGAAACTCACCTGATCATAGCCGCGGAAGTCGGTCATACACCCGAGGCCAAGATCGACCCAGTTCTGGGCCGATGTGATCAACTGGGCAGAGGGCTCGGAGCCCTCATCCGTTCCCTCCGCGCGCGCGACCCGGACACCTGAACCCCACGCCCCAGATCACACGTCCCACACTCCACACCCCACACCCCACACCCGGATCAAACCTATGCCCCGCACCCGCGAACAACTCGCCGAACGCGCCGCCCAGGAGCTGCAGGACGGCTTCTACGTCAACCTCGGCATCGGCATCCCGACGCTCGTGGCCAACTACATCCCCGAGGGGATGTCGGTGACGCTGCAATCGGAAAACGGCCTGCTCGGCATGGGTCCCTTCCCCTATGACAACGAGGTCGACGCCGACCTGATCAACGCCGGCAAGCAGACCATCACCGAGATCCCCGAGAGCGCCTACTTCTCCTCGGCCGACAGCTTCGCCATGATCCGCGGCGGCCACATCAACCTGTCCATCCTCGGCGCCATGGAAGTGGCCGAGAACGGCGACATCGCCAACTGGATGATCCCGGGCAAGCTGGTGAAGGGCATGGGCGGGGCCATGGACCTCGTCGCCGGCGTCAAGCGCGTGGTGGTGGTCATGGACCACGCCAACAAGCACGGCCAGTCCAAGGTGCTGAAGCGCTGCACCCTTCCCCTGACCGGCACGGGCGTGGTCAGCCGCATCATCACCGACCTGTGTGTCTTCGACGTCAAGCCGGACGGCGCGGGCCTAGAGCTCATCGAACTGGCCGACGGCGTCACTCTCGACGAGGTCGCGGCGAAGACCGAGGCCAGCTACACCGTTGCCGAAGGGCTCAAGGCGTAGTCATAGTCAACCCGACCGGCCGCAGAGCCGGGGTGGGAGCACGAGTGATGGCTGACGGGGCCTACCGCTGGCAGGGCCATGCGCCCGCGCCGGACGCCGCGCGGATCGAGGCGATCGACGCCGCCTATGACGAGGCCGGGGCCCACGCCTTCGCCGAGCCCGCCCGCGCCGCCGCGGTCGAGCGCCTCGAAGCCGCTCTCGTCGCCGCCCGCGCCGGCGATCTGCCCGAAGCCGTCTCCCGGCTTGCCGAGGCTCGCTCTGTGCTCGAACGCCTGAACCCCGACGCCCTCGAACCCCGCCGAGGCATGGCCGGCCTGTTCGACAGCCGCAACAAGCGTCTCAGGGCCTTCCGCGAGTCCTTCCGCAGCGCCTCCGCCGCCCTGTCCGACGCCGCGTCCGACCTCGCCGGCCGCGTCGAGGACGCCGCCCGCCGCTCGGGTGCGCTCGACGCCGTCTGGACCGAAATCCGCGACGCCATGGTCGAGATGGACGCCCACCTGATCGCCGCCGCCCGCCGCCTCTCGGGCCACGTCGCGGCCGAGGACGCGCCGGCGCATCCGCTGGAAGCCCGCAAGGCCGCGCTCGACGCCTGCCGCGCCGCCGCCCTCGGCGCCCTGCCCCTGATCCGCGGCGCCCAGAACGCCGACGCCCGCGCCGCCGCGGCGCTCAGCACCTGCCGCGACGGCGTCGATGCCTGGCGTCAGGGCTGGACCGAAGCCCTGGGTCTCTCCGGCAAGCGGCCGAAGAAGATCCGCCCCGATCGCGAGCGCCTGCGTCGCCTGCGCGACGAGCTTCTGGCCCGCATCGACCGCACGCTGGGCGAATTGACCGCCTCAGGCGCCCGCCGCGCCGACGTCGAGGCCCGGCTCGCGGACCTCCGCTCGCCGCTCTGATCAGCCGGCGTTGGCGTCGGTCCAGCCGACGATCTGGGTGTTCAGGTCCCGCGTGGCGACGTCGAAGGCCTCGACGATGGCCGAGATCCGGTTGGCCGAAGCCGGCTGCTGCACCGTGAAGGTCCGCTCCGCGGCCACCGTCCGGTCGGGCAGGGTCAACAGCCGCGCCCGCGCCGTCACCACCACCGTCGGGACCGCCCCCGACGCCTCGTAGCGGGCCTCGAAGGCGCGTACGTCGATATCCAGAGACCGCTCGCCCCGGATCAGCTCCCGCGGTCCGATCAGCCGCACCCGCGTGGCCTGCGCCGCAAAGGCGTTCTCGAGGCTCTCCATGTAGAGGTCGCTCGCCGGCGACACCCAGCGCGCCTCGGCGATGTAGGCGGTCTCGGTCCCCGTCACGCCCAGCAGCTTGTCGCCCTCGACGGCTTCGGGAAACTGGACCCGGCGCAGATTCACCTGTCGCAGCCCGGCCTGCCCGTCGGTCATGGCGCCCGCCGCCGCCGGCCCGCCGAAGCGGTAGGTCTGCACCGGGTCGGGCGAGGACAGCAGGGCGCAGCCGGCCAGGGCGAGGGCGCCGGCCGCCGCGACGGCGCGCTTGAAGATCGAAGAACGGATCACGGCTGGACCTCCAGTTCCTTGGTCGGTGGACGGCCGATGAAATCGCGCGGGCTGGACCGCACCTCGTCGATCAGGCCTTCGAGCGAGCGGGTCGCGTCGTCCAGCCCCTGGATCGCCTGCTGCATCTGCGGCAGGCCGGTGGTGACGAACTCGTTGACCGGTCCCTCGGCCCCCGTCGCGATGCGGTTGATCGAGGCCACGGCGGCCTGCGCGTCCTTGGCCGCGGTGTTGATGTTGGCCACGGCCTCGCGCCCGTCGCCCTCGACGATTTGCCGTGTGCTGACCGCCAGCGCCTCATATTCGGCCACCGCCGCATTGGCCCGGGTCAGCGCCTGCTCCAGCTGCTGCAGCATCCCCTTGCGGGCTTCCAGCTCCGTGCTCAGCGACTCGATGTTCTTCAGGCTGGTCGAGAACGACCGCACATTGTCGTCCGACAGCACCCGGTTGATGCGGTTCAGCGCGTCCACCGTCTGCGCCAGCACCGTGCCCGATCCCGACAGCAGTTCCGCGATGGGCGACGGCTGGCTCTGGATGACCGGCACGACATTGTCCGGATACTGGGTCTTCAGGATGGCGCTGTTCGGATTGCCGGCGGTGATCTGGATGTAGTTCAGGCCGGTGATGCCCTGCGGCTCCAGCTGGGCGCGCGAGGTGACCCGCACCGGCGTTGTGCCGTCG
>DASRXE010000044.1:0-7778 GCA_035654315.1 Brevundimonas sp. | reverse complement strand
TCGTCGAAGCCGGTCTGGACGGTGCGCTCGAAATGCTCGCCCTTGGCCTGGGCTTCTCGCGCGCGCTCGTTGTAGCTGGCGATGTTGCGTACGCCGAGCTTGGACATGCGGCGGTAGCGGTCCTCCATCTCGCGCACGGTCCACTTCAGAGCGACGACCGCCTTCTTGGGATCGGTGACCACGGGGGCCAGCAGGTGCGGGATGCCGTCATAGACGCTGAGCTCCAGCATCTTGGGATCGATCATGATGAAGCGGCACTCGGCCGGGCTGTGCCGGTAGAGGATCGACAGGATCATGGCGTTGACCCCGACCGACTTGCCCGAACCGGTGGTGCCGGCGATCAGCAGGTGGGGCATGCGCGCCAGATCGGCGACATAGGGCTCGCCGCCGATGGTTTCGCCCAGGGCCAGCGGCAGCAGGTGGGCCGGCTTGTCGTACTCCGTCGAGGCCAGAAGGTCGCGCAGATAGACGGTCTCGCGCTTGGCGTTGGGCAGTTCGATGCCGATGGCGTTGCGGCCGGGCACGACCGAGATGCGGCAGGCGCGAGCCGACATGGAGCGGGCGATGTCGTCGCTGAGGGCCACGACGCGGCCGTGCTTGACCCCGGGGGCCGGGACCAGCTCGTACAGGGTCACCACCGGGCCGGGGCGGATCTGGTCGATGGCGCCGCGGACGCCGAATTCCTGCAGCACGCCCTCCAGCATCTTGGCGTTCTGCTTCAGCGCCTCCTCGTCGACCGAGGCCACGCGCTTGACCGGCTTGGTCAGCATGCCCAGCGGCGGCAGGTCGAAGCCGGTCGAGGGGCGGGCGGAGTCGAAGGCGGCCTGGCTGTCGTCGATCTCGCGGCGCGAGGCCTTGGGGGCCTTGGCGGCGGCGACCTTGGGTTCGGGAGCGCCGCGGGCGGGGACGGGCTCCTGCCACGGCGGTCCGGCGTCGGCGTCGAGGCTGACGGGCGGATAGTCGTCCGGCTCCGGCGCCGGGCGGGGGCGGGGCGGGGCCTTGGCGGCGCGGGCGCGCCCGGCGGCCGGGGCGGGCGGCGCCGACGACCGTCCGCCGCGGGCCCACTCGACCGCTTCGCCGAGATCGGAGAAGCGCAGGCCGATGGCGTAGCCGATGCCCCACAGGGCCAGGGGGAAGAAGAGGACGCCGGCGCCGATCGCCGCGCCGGGCAGGCGCAGGGCGGAGAAGGCCATCCGGACCAGTCCGACCAGGGCGTCGCCCCAAAGGCCGCCGAGCCCCGCCGCCAGCGGCCAGGCCGCGGGGGCGGCGAGGGCGGACAGACCGGCCGACAGCGCCAACACCCCGGCGGTGGCGGAGAGAGCCTTGGGCGTCGTCGGCTTGAGCCGCTGTTGCATGGCGTCGCCAATGGCTCCGGCGAGACCGAAGGCGATCAGCAACAGGGCGGCGGGCCAGGCGGCCAGACCGAGGGACTGCATGAACAGGTCGGCGAACAGGGCGCCGTTCAGGCCCAGCCAGTTGGTCGGCAGGGCCGAGGAGGCGGCGTTGAGGCTCGGATCGGCCGGGTTCCACGAGATCAGCGCGGCGAGCAGAAGCGCCGCCAGCAGGGCCTGCAGCACGCCCCGGACGCGCACCACGAACGGCGCGGCCCACAGGATGCGGGCGCTCTCGAAGGCGCGGTGGCCGAGGGCGAGGGCGGACATGCGGCGGCGGACTCCGGGACGACGTACTGCGGCGGTTGTCGCCCGGGCAGGGTTAAGGGGCTGTTTACCTACCGCGACCTTGTAGCTCTGGACGGACGCTCATCGCGGGGCGACAACCGCGCCATGATCCAGACCGACCGCCACGACGTCATCATCGCCGGAGCCGGCATGGCGGGAGCGACCTTCGCCCTCGCCGCGGCGCAGGGCGGGCTGAAGGTCGTGATGGTCGATCCCCAGCCCTTTTCGGCCCAGCTGGCGTCGACGTTCGACGGGCGCTCGACGGCGATCGCCTTCTCCACCTTCCGCATGCTGGACGCGCTCGGGGTCGGCGAAGCCCTGCGGCCGCACGCCTGCCGCATGGACCGGATTCTCGTCACCGACGGGCGGCGGCCCGGAGCGGCCTCGCCGCCGGCCTCGTCGGCCTTCCTGCGTTTCGACGCCGACGAGATCGGTGATCGGACCGACGGCGAGCCGCTCGGCTATATGGTCGAGAACAGGCGCATCCGCTCGGCGCTGGCCGAGGCGGTGGCCGCCGCGGGTATAGAGGTCCGGGCCCCGGCTTCCGTCATCGCGGTCACGCCGGGCCCGGGACGAACGGCTGTGACGCTGGAGGACGGCGCCGTTCTCGAGGCGCCGCTGGTGGTCGGGGCCGAGGGGCGCGGCTCGCGGGTGCGACGCGAGGCGGGCATCGACACCACAGGCTGGAGCTACGGCCAGAGCGGCGTGGTGGCGACCCTGTCTCTGGGCCGTGACCACGGCAATGTGGCGCACGAGTATTTCCTGCCGTCCGGTCCCTTCGCCATCCTGCCGCTGACCGAACGGCGCGCCAGTCTGGTCTGGACCGAAACGACCCGGCGGGCCGAGGCGCTCAAGGCGGCGTCGGACGAAGCCTTCCACGCCCACCTGATGCGACGATTCGGGGACTTTCTGGAAGATGTCTCGGTGGTGGGGCCGCGGTTCGTCTATCCGCTGTCTCTGGAGCTGGCCGAACAGCTCACCGCACCGCGTACGGCCCTGATCGGCGACGCCGCCCACGCGGTGCACCCGGTGGCCGGGCAGGGGCTCAACATGGGGCTGAAGGACGCCGCGGCCCTGGCCGAGGTGCTGGTCGAGGCTGCGCGGCTGGGCGAAGACATCGGCTCGGAGACGGTGCTGGACCGCTACGCCCGCTGGCGCCGGTTCGACAATGCGGCGCTGGCGGCGGGGTTCGACGGATTCGTGCGGCTGTTCTCCAACGACATCGCCCCGGTCCGTCTGGCGCGCGACCTCGGCATCGCCGCCGTCAACCGCATCGCCCCCCTGCGCCGCGCCTTCATGCACGAGGCCGGCGGCGCCACCGGCGACCTGCCGCGGCTGCTGCGCGGGCAGGCGCTCTAGCCCTGGTCCAGCTTCCGCGCCTCTTCGGCCAGCATGATCGGCACGCCGTCGCGGATCGGGAAGGCCAGCTTGGCCCCCCTGGAGACCAGCTCCTGACGCTCGCGGTCGTAGGTCAGCCGTCCCCGCGTAACGGGACAGACGAGCACCTCCAGCAGGCGGGGATCGACGGAGACCGGGGTGTTGAAGGCGTCGGACATGGAAGGAGGATACAGGGCTTGGGGCCTGGGGAGTAGGACAAACGGGCGGCTGCTTCCAGCCCTAACCCCTCACCCCCAAGCACCAAGCCCCAAGCCCCAAGCCCCAAGCTCTCGCCTCACTGCATCGACGGCGCATCGCCCTCGCCGTCATCGGCGGCGTCGATGGTCAGCAGGGCGGTGAGGACGGCGGAGCGGTCGGTCAGGCTGCGGGCCTCCAGCAGGGCCTGCTTCTCGGGCGGGTCGAACGGCAGGGCCATGGACAGGCTGTTGACCAGCGCCTCGGGCGGGGCCGTTTCGGCCGTGTCCCAGTCGATGTCGAGGCCGCGCGTCTCGAGATAGGCGCGCAGGGCGTCCAGCAGCGTCTCCCGATCCAGCCCGACGTCGTCGACCGGCGGGGCGGCCAGGTCGCCTTCGAACGGCGCGAAGTCGGCACGGATCTGGCGGTACGGGGTCTGGGTCGGCAGCTCGGCTGAGAGGCGGAAGCGGGCGCAGCCGGTCAGGGTGATCAGATAGCGGCCGTCCGAGGTCTCCGCGAAGCTGGTGATCCGGCCCGCGCAGCCGACGGGCGACAGACCCGGAAGGCTCTGCGGCCCGGCCTGGGGCTGGATCAGGCCTATGATGCGGTCGCCGGCCATGGCGTCGTCCACCATGTTGAGATAGCGCGGCTCGAAGATGTTCAGCGGCAGCTGTCCGCGGGGCAGCAGGATGGCGCCCGGCAGGGGGAAGACCGGAATGACCTGCGGCAGGTCTGCCGCCCTGACATAGCCCTGCGCCATGCGGGATTCCTAGGCGAACAGAATGGAAGACAGGCGGCGGCGGCCGTCGCGGGCGATCTCCGACGCCGGGCCGGCCGCTTCGAACACGGTCAGCAGCTGCTTGCGGGCGGTCTGTTCGTTCCACTCGCGGTCGGCGGCGACGATGGTCAGCAGGCTGTCGACGGCCCCCTTCAGGTCGCCCGCCGCGGCCTGGGCCAGCGACAGGTCGTAGCGGGCCTGATGATCGGAGGGGTCGGCGGCGACCCGGGCCTCCAGTTCCGCGCTGGCGCCGCCGGGGGCCGACGAGGCGAGCGAGAGCTGGGCGCGCACGGACTGGACTTGGGCGTTCTTCGAATCCGCCGGGGCCATGGCGATGGTCTGACGGGCCTGGTCGGCGTCGCCGTCGGCCAGGTAGACACGGGCCATGCCGGCGATCGCCCCCTCGTGCCCCGGCTCCAGCGTCAGCACCTGGGCGAAGGCCTGGGCCGCGCCGCCGAGGTCGTTCAGCGACAGCGATTCCTCGCCCATGGACATCATCTGCTCGATGTCGGAGTCAGCGCTCGTCCCTCCCGTCAACTTGTCGATGAAGGCCTTGAGCTGGCTGTCGGGGATCGCTCCCTGGAAGCCGTCGGCCGGCTGGCCGTCGACGAAGGCGTAGACCGTCGGGATCGACTGGACGCGCAGCTGGCCGGCGTAGGCGGGGTTCTTGTCGACGTCGATCTTGACCAGCTTGACCGCCCCGCCGCCGGCGCGGACGGCCTTCTCGAGCATCGGCGTCAGGGTCCGGCACGGCCCGCACCAGGAGGCCCAGAAGTCGACCAGCACCGGCTGGGTCTTCGACGCCTCGACCACATCGGCCATGAAGGACGCGTCGGAGCCGTCCTTGATCAGGTCATCGGGCAGGGTGGTCGGGTCGGCGAAACTCATCAGTCGGTCCTGTGGGTGCGAAGGCCTAACGCGGCAGGCCGAAGATGGTCGCGGCGACCGTTCGTCTCAAGAGACGATCAGGTCGGTTCGCCGCCGGCGCCGGCGGGGCTGAGCTTCCAGCGGATCTTGGTTTCGGAATCGGTGCGGGCCGAGCCGCGCACGACGATCTGCAGTGAGCGACGGGTCAGGCCCTCGTCGATGTGCACCGACGGCTCGATGGCGACGTCCGGCCCGTCGGTGCGGAACCACCAGCCGCGTCCGGAATGGCCGCGCAGCAGGATGGAGCGGCGGTCGCGCGCCAGCGAGGCCTGCACCCCCGGCTCGAGCTGGAAGCGCACGGCGTAGGGGGCGGCGATGGCGCGGATCACGTCCTTCTGTCCGGGCGCGGGATGCAGCCGCTCCTCGGCGCGGACCTCGTCCAGCCGCTGGTCGAGATAAAGGCGGCGCTGGTGCAGCAGGCCGAAGTTCTGGACCCAGCCGTCGTGCTCGGCCTCCAGCCAGACCGCGCCCTCGCCGTCGCGGCGGTTGACCTCGACGTGCAGCGGACGGCCGATCAGGCGCTGGCCGAGCAAATCGCCCTTCCAGCCGCCCAGCGGCGCGGCGGTCGAGGACTCGCCGAGGGTCAGCGTCGAATGGCCGGGGGCGAGGCGCAGCCCCTGCCGGTCGGCGGCGCGCGGCGTCCAGCCGCAGCCGGTGACCAGCCGGTCCCGGCCGCAGACGATTTCCAGCGCCAGCGGCTGGGCGCAGGCGGCGGCGGACCACGCCCCCCGGGCCGGCGCGGCGATGTCGGCGGCGATGGTCAGCAACGGGCTGCGGACGCGGGCCACGCCGCCCACCGTCCCGACCGGCGGTTCGGCCCCGTCCGACTCGTCATGGGCGACCGCGGCGGCGACGCGCCCGGCGCTCGACGGACCCCCGCCCTGCACGGCGATCAGCCGGCCGTCCGGCAGGGTGTGGAAACGGGCCGCCGCGGTCAGGCGCCGGATCGCCGCCAGCACCGCATCGGGCACGGGCTCCGACAGCTGGGCGAGGGCGTCCTCAAGCGTCAGCAGGTCGAGCAGCAGCTCAAGCCCGGCCTCCGGACTGCGCGAGGTGTGGCCGCCGTCCTCGCCGACCGTTCTGGCCAGCGCTTTCGGCAGGCCGCGCAGGGCCCGTCGGCGCAGGGCGACTCCGGGACCGCCGGCCAGCACGCAGCCGGCGACGGCGGCGGCGACCAGCCGTCCGGCCTGATGGGCCACGCCGCCGGGCGGGCGAAGCAGCTGGCGCGCCTGCCGGCCCACGATGTCGGCGAGCTTCAGCCGTTCCGCCTCGGTGGCCACCTGACCCATGCGGCGGGCGGCGCAGGCGAGGTTGAGCGTGCGGCGCGCCAGCAGGACCGGATTCCAGGCGAAGGGGGACCAGCGCGCGAACACTCCGGCCCAGGCCAGGGTCAGGCGCAGCGCCTCGCGGGCGCCGCGCTCCCCCTCCAGCATCAACGCCGGCAGCCAGGCGAAGGCGTGCAATTCGGCGGCGAAGGCGCGGGTCGGGCTGGGCCGGTTCCATGGATCCTCGGGCGCGGCGGCCTCGAGGCTGGCCCCCGCGAGAATGAATTTGCCGCCGAGGACCAGTTTGCCGGGGCCCGGTTCGACGGGCCGGAAGTCGCGCGGCGTGGCCGCGAAGCCCTGGGCGACGCGTCCCTTGAGGGTCAGGGCGTAGCCGGGCAGGCCATAGAGTTCGATCCAGAGCTGGCGGGTCAGCAGGCGGCCGACGATCGCCGGCCACAGGTCGGGGCCGGTTGCGGCGTCCGTGCTTCGCACCGGCGTCCGCATCGGCGCGCCGCGCAGGCCGGGGATCTCGCCCGATGGGGGCGTGTCGGCTTCGGTGCGGGCGAAGGGACCGATCGGGTTCATGCCGTCGCGGTTTGCGGGGCTTTCAGCGCCCGGATGTTGTCGGCGTAGGCGGACGGGCCGCCGCGGAACACGGCCGTGCCGGCGACGAGGGCGTCGGCCCCGGCGGCGACGCAGGCGCCGGCGTTGGCGGCGGTGACCCCGCCATCGACCTGCAGGCGCGCCTTCGATCCGGCGGCGTCGAGCAGGGCGCGGGTGCGCTCGATCTTGCCAAGGGTGGAGCCGATGAAGGACTGGCCGCCGAAGCCGGGGTTGACCGACATCAGCAGCACCAGGTCGACCAGTTCGACGACCTCCTCCAGCACGGTCAGCGGCGTGCCCGGGTTCAGCACCACGCCGGCCTTGGCGCCCAGCTGGCGGATGCGGCCGAGGGTGCGATGCAGGTGCGGCCCGCTCTCGGGGTGGACGGTCAGATAGTCCGCGCCGGCCTCGCGATAGGCTTCCAGCCAGGGATCGACCGGGGCGACCATCAGGTGCACGTCGAACGGCAGGCTGGTGTGCGGACGCAACGCCTTCACCACCTCGGGGCCGATGGTGATGTTGGGCACGAAATGGCCGTCCATGACGTCGACGTGGACCCAGTCGGCGCCGGCCGCCTCGAGGGCCGCGACCTCCTCGCCCAGGCGGGCGAAGTCGCTGGCGAGGATGGACGGGCAGATCAGGGGCGCGGGCATGGTTCGGGGGATAAGGCCGGATGCGGTCCGTAGCAAGGCGCGGGCTGGGTTTCGACGGCCGCCAGGGCTACACGGTTCAGTCATCACCCGACCGATCAGGAGAGGACCCGCCATGAGCGAACATCTGGCCACCGTCGAATGGAGCCGGGCCGGGCAGGCCTTCGCCGACAACCGATACAGCCGCGCCCACGACTGGCGCTTCGACGGCGGGGCGGTGGTGCGAGGCTCGTCGGCGCCGTCCAGCGTGCCGGTTCCGATGTCCGATCCGGCGGCGGTCGATCCGGAGGAGGCGCTGGTCGCG
>DASRXE010000043.1:0-27229 GCA_035654315.1 Brevundimonas sp. | reverse complement strand
GCCCGCGCCAGGGCGCTCGAACACACCGCCGGCAGGTCCAGGTCGAGACCGCCGCCCTCGCCGTCGGTACGCACTACAGCCGAACCGGTCTGGTAGTCAGCGGCCCCATCGATGAACCGCACCCGGGCCGCTCCGGGCTGAGCCTCGAGCGTCCGGTCCGCCCGGACGCTTCCGCCCTCGGCCGGCAGGGCCATGGCTTGCCGGGTCAGGAACAGCGCGGCGGGCTCGTCCCCGATGATCGAGATTCTGCCGTCCCGTTCCGCCGCGACCATTCCCAGCCCGGTCAGCAGCGGCTCAAGCGCGTCGCGGGTCCGCATCGGGCGGTCGATGACATAGCCCTGCACCTCGCCCGCGGCCGCTCCGATCTCGAACTCGCCCTCAAGCAGACCGCCCCGCTTCAGTATCGCCGCGATCAGGTCACGGGTCTCGCCGTGCAGGCGACCGTTCAGCCAGTGTCCGGTCCGCCATGCCGGCGCATCAGCCCAGACATCCGACCGGGCGGGAAAGACCGGCCATGGCCGGGCGTCCCAGCACCAGGCGTCCGCCGCCTCCAGCATCCGGCCGCCGTAAACGGCGGAGACCGGATTGTTCGCCAGGTCGCCAAAATGACCCAGAACCGCCTCTAGCGCCCGCCGCTGCATCCGGTCGTCACGGCCCCCGGTGGAGAACGGCGGCAAGCCGTCCTCGGCGCTCTTCGGGTCCTGGAACAGGTTCGGCGCATTGCCGCCCCGGTCCACCGCCGGACAGCCGAACTCGGTCAGCCGGACCGGCTTCATGCCCGGAACCCAGGCCGTAGGCGCCGCAGCCCGGATGCCGCCGGGCCGATCATGGTGAAGGTGCGACCACCAGCCCTTTAGATCCTTGGACCGAAACACCCAGTCCTCGCCATGCGCGGTATCGACGATCGGCGTGCGCGTCTGCGAGGCCCGATCCGCCGGCGAGGCATAGAACCAGTCGAAGCCTTCGCCCCCGGCGACCTGCGTCGCCAGTCCGACAGGATCATCCGGGCCCGCGAACAGCGCCCCGTCCACCCCGCCGTTCCCACTGCGCCAGTCTCCAAGCGGCGGGTACCAGTCGATGGCCACATAGTCGATGTTCGGATCGGCCCATAGCGGATCGAGGTGGAAGGCCACGTCCGCCCCCTGGCGGAGGCCGAAATACTCGGACCAGTCGGCGGCGTACGACAGCTTCACGCCAGGACCGACCACGGCGCGGCACTCCGCGGCCAGCGACCGGAACGCCTCGACCGCCGGGAAGCCACCCTCGGCGTCGCGGGTCCAGGTCAGACCTCGCATCTCTGATCCGATCAGTAGCCCGTCGGCGCCGCTTTCCGCCGCCAGCGCCGCATAGTGCAGCGCCAGCCGCCTCAAGCCCCAGCCGTCCGCCCCGCCAAAGGCCGTCGCGACATCCGCCGCCGCCGCCGCGCCGTTCTCGCCCCGAACCCGGCCGCGCCACGGATAGGCCGCCTGCTCACCGCCGCCGTACGGATCGGACAAGCCGTTGCCAGGCGGTACGTCCATGAACACGAACGGATACAGCGTGACCTCAAGACCCCGCGCCTTCAGATCGGCCACCGCCTGCCGCACGCACTGGTCCGAGGGCGTTCCGCCATAGGCCGGGCCGCCGCCGCTCTGCGAGATCAGGCGCGCCCCAGCCCTGTCGAGACCCGCGACCGCCCACTGAAACGGTTCCGTCGGCTTGTCCTGGCGCTCCACGCCGGGCCGGATCGTCAGATGCGCCGCCCTGAGATCGTCGCCGAACCAGCCGATCACCAGACTGACCCGCTTCAGGTTCGGAACCTGGGCCTGCAGCTGGTCCAGCGATACGGCCAGATCGGTCCGGCCATCCCCGGCGTGCAGGTTCTCGGGCGCGGTCCGCGTCAACCCCTCGCGCCGCATCACCGGCTCTGTCGCCAGCACGAACTCTCCCGCGCCCGGGATCAGGCACACGCCCTCCAGTTGGTCTTCCAGCCGGGCCTCCGCGCCCCGTGGCCGCCGGAATACCTCGAAGGCCAGTTGGGGCGGCCGATTGCCGTATGGTCCCAGCGGCAGATCCTCGAACACCACATACGCCGTTCCGCGATAGGCCGGCGCGTCCGCCTCTACGGCCTCGATCAGCGGGTCGGGCGTCTGGGCGGCCTCTCCACGATGCAACCGCATCGTCACGCCGGTCATGTCCATCGGCTGCCCGTCGGCCCACACCCGGCCAATGCCGTCGATCGGGCCTTCGCACAGGGCGACGGCGAAGCTCAGCGAATAGGCGTATTCGACCGTGCGCGGCCCGCCCTTGCCGGCGGATGAGGTATTGCGCCCCTCGAGGAAGCGCGCCGCCCAAATCACCTGCCCGGTGACCCGCGCCCGACCGAATACGCACGCCATCGGCGCGCCCTCGGCCGCGCCCTGCAGCGCCAGCGTGGTCACCCTCGGCCCCTTCTGGCGCGCCGGTTCCAGTCCAGCGACCAACCCCCGGTCCAGCACGCCGCCGAACGTCGCGCCAAGGATGCGGCCAAGACCGCCTCCGACCGCTCCGCCGATACTGCCCAGCACCACCTGCGCCATCAGCCGATCTCCCGGTCAAATCCGTCAGACGGCCAGACGAACGCCGCCACCAGCCGTCGCCGCCACCACGATCCCATCCAGCTTTCGACCACCGATCGCCCCCAGTAGGCGTGGATCATGCGCGGTTCGGCGTCGCCCGCGACGGCGCCTTCACTCAGAATGGCGCAGTGCTTGGCCGGGCATCCGGGCGCCATGCGGAACAACAGCACATCGCCGGCGCGTGCCCGCTCGAGCGGGATCTCCTTTAACCAGCGCCGCGCCGCCTGCAGCAGCGTCTCCTCGCCGCCGACCTCGGCCCAGTCGGGGCGGTAGGGCGGCGTGGGTCCCGGCTCTTCTCCGAACAGATCCCGCCAGACGCCGCGCACCAGTCCGAGACAGTCCGCGCCCTGCCCCCTCAGACTCGCTTGATGCCGATAGGGCGTGCCCAGCCATGTGCGGGCCGACGCCACCGCGCGCGCCCTCATCGCCGGCTCCCACCATCGTTGCGCCCGCCCTGCACCGGCGCCGCCGTCAGGAAGTCGTCGCCCGGAATGTCCGGAAAGCCCTGGAAATTGGGGCCATTGCCGAATGTGCCGACACAGGTCGCCCAGCGCTTGTCGCAGCTGGCGCCGGGAAAACTCTCAAGATCGACCTTGCACCGCGCATCGCCCAGCTGGGCGTCGCAGTCGCGGCCATAGGTGCGCCCCACCACCCGCTCCAACGCCGCAAGCGGGCCTTCCAGCTCGGCGAGGAACCCGTCGCCATCGCGTCGTATTCGCGCCAGGCGCGCCACCCACAATCGCACCTTGAGGTACGGTCGCCGCCAGTCGACCCGCCACAGCGTCACCTCGGCCCGGTCATACAGGCCGGCGCCGATGTCGGCCTCACGGATAGCGTCGTCGTCCAGAACGCCCGCGACCGCCGCCGATCCGCATCCGAAACCCACCGCGCTTTCCGACGCGCCGAGCGTCCACCCGGTGGCGGCCCGGCAAGACACCCCGCCGACCTCCAGGTCGCGATCATGGTCGGTGAACCCGGCCTCCACGCCGTCGGTCCGCTTCAGCAACCAGACATGGCACAGCGTCGACGCCCCGCTTTCGACGCGGGCCGCCAGTTCATCCGGTATCTGGCGCATGCTTCAGACCCTCACCTCGATCAACGGCACGGCCGCCATGCGCCCCGCCGCGAAGCTCTCCAGCGTCACGTCGATCCGGTCGGCGTCGAAGCGGACCGGCACGTCGAACTCGAACCCCGCTGTGACCGCCGCGCCGTTCGCTGGCGGCTCCGCGAAGGAGATATCGCCCGTCGTAAGGTCGACATCGAAGGCCGACGGGGTCACCTCGCCGCCGTCGACGGCGGCCCTCACGGTCCCGTCTATGGGCTTGTGGATCCGGCGATCCGGCGCCGCCTCGCCTTCGCCGTACCGTTTGCTCAGCGCGAAGGTCGTCCGCAGCCCGTCGCCCACGCCAAGGCTCTGATCCAGCGGCGTGATCGTTCCGCTCGGCGCACACGACCTGAAGTCGGCGAAATCCCGGAAGCGAAACCCGTACATCCGCCCCTGACGGGCTTCGAAGAAGGCCGTCAGCGCCGCCATGTCGTCGAGAGACCGCAGATTGGCGCCGATCAGATAGCGTCGCCGTCCCTGCGCCCACGGCGTCGACCGCCGTTCGAAGCCCGAGCCCAGCGTCACGATCTCGGTGCGCCGCTCGATGCCGCCGGTCGACCCGAACGCCAGGCGCGCGGGCAGCCTCACCTCGTGAAAGGCCATCAGATATTTCTCCGCAAATGCCTAGAGACGACGCGCGCCCAGCGAGACCGCGCGCGCCAGCGCCTGGGCGATCTGCGCCTCCGATCTCAGCAGGGACTCGGGCCCGCCGTCGACTCGCACATGAACCGTCACGCCCGTTGCGCCTCCCGGTTCGATGGCCCCGGAAGTCGCGGGCCGGAACAGCTCCGGTCCCCGTTCGCCGACCAGATAGGCTCCACCGGCCGCGACGGGTCCGCCGTCGGCCCGCGCGCCGGAGAATATCGAACCCGCCGCCTGCGTGATCGCTTCAGCCAGGCCCCCGGCCCGGCCCCCGCCCGCCGCCGAATTGATCGCGGCGAGCACGGCGCGAGCCAGCTCGGCCAATGAAATCTCCCCGTCGGCCGCGGCCCGCGCCAGCGATCGGGTGAGACTCGCGCTGGCCTTGTCGAAGGCGTTCTCGATCGAGGCCGCCGCCCGTTCGGCCGGCTCCCTGAGCCCCTCCAGCGCCGCGGCCGCTTCCGCGACCCGGCGCGGCACGGCGTCCAGGCCGTCGGGTTCCATCTCGTCAGTCATCGGGCCACGCCTCCGCCATCCGTTCGAACTCGCTCCGCCCCAGCGGCGCGCTCGTCGCCGGCGCCTCCGTCAGCATCCGCCACTCCCTCAGCGACAGCCGCCAGAACGCCGGAGGCGCCATCCCCAGCACGGCGGCGGTGCGCAGCATGGGTCCCCAGGGCGTCTTCACGTCGCCGCCGCAAACGCCAGGGCCACCGCCTCCGCCGCCTCGCACGGATCTAGCGGTGCATCGGCCAGTTCGTCCGCCAGCGCCGCCTCGCCGCCGCCTCTCAGCAGCGCCGCCAGAACGACCGTCAGGTCTCGAGCCGACAACCCGCGCATCCGCTCGGCCAGCGCGGCGAGTCCTTCACAAGCCAACGCCGTCTCCATCTCCGCCAGCGCGCCCAGAGTCAGGCACAGCCGCCGTTCCGCGCCCGCGAGCCTCGCCACGACTTCGCCCCTTGCGCCGTTGGCTCCCATCACGCCGCGCCGAAGGTCACTTCGCCGGCGCTGGCCAGGCTGATCGCGAAGGTCGCCTCGCCCTCGTGCTCGCCGGCGTACTCCAGCGCGGCGACCAGGAAGGGCCCCTCCAGCGTGCCGAAGTCGGGCACGATCAGCCGCCACGTCCGCGCCGCCTGGTCGAAGAAGGCCTCCCGGATCAGCGCGTCCGAGGCCGCGTCTCGGAAAATCCCCTGCCCCGCCACGGCCGCCGACTTCACGCCTGCGCCGCTCAGCAGCTCGCGCCAGCGTCCCGCACTGTCGCCGTCCGTCGCATCCACCGTCCGTGCGTTCAGCGACAGCGTCCGCGCCCTCAGGCCGGCCACCGTCGTGAACACGCCCGGCGCGCCCTCGATCTTCAACAGAATGTCCTTGCCGCGTTGCGCCGTCATAGTTCGTCCTCCTCAGTAACGGCGCGCACGCGCAGCACCGCGAATGTTCTCAGCCCGTCGGGCGCCGGATAGACGTCCGCGAATCCCGGCCTCAGGCTGATCGTGCGCACCCCGTCCGCAGTCAGGGAGGCGTCCGTCAGCGCCGCTCTCACCGCCGCGAGCACCGCCTTCGCCTCCTCGGTGCCGCGGAAGCGCGACACGACGGTCAGGGTCAGCCCGTGCTCGATCCCACAACCTGCGGCCCCAACCGGGCGGCTCTCGGAGCGGCCGATCAGCAGGTAGGGGAAGGTCGGCCGATCTGGCGGCGCGTCCCAGATCCGCGGCGGCTCACCCAACAGGGCGTGCACAGCGGCCACGCCCGCGAGATGGGCGATCAGCGCCTTCTGCAACGCCAGCTCGTGGTTCATGGCGCTCGCTCTAGGTTCAGAATGGACTGCCCGCCCACGGTCTCGGCCGACCGGATTCGCCAGTCGTCACCGCCGAATCTCAGCAACCGCCCCGCAATGAGCCGTGCGTCCGCCCGGGTTTCGGCCGCCACGCGTTGCATGACGCGCGCTCCGCCGGCCTCGTTCTTCTCTCGCGACCGCCGCGGCGCCAGCTTCAGCCAGGCGACCCCCAGAGGCTGCCAGCTGACCGCCCGGCCGCCGTACGGCGTCTGGCTCTCGACGCCTTCGAACAGATCCGCCAGAACCCTCACAGCCGCACCACGCGATACGGCGCGATCCAGGCCTCGACCGGCTGGATGGACAGGTCGCGGTCGCCGCGCTCATAGGCGCGCAACACCAGCATGAGGACGGCGAGCCGCAGCGGCGCCGGAGAAGCCGCGTCGAGCGGCGCGCCGACATCGCCCTCGACCCGGGCCTGGGCCGCGTCGATCAGCGTCTGGATCAGCCCGTCCTCCGCGTCGTGCTCGACGCGCAGGAACAGCTTCGCCTCCGCCAGCGAAACGGGTGCGGTCATGGGAAACCTCGCTTTGCCTGGTTGTGGCGAGTGACGGGCGGCGAGTGGCGAGTGATCGCCGGCCGACCTTCGTCATCGCCCTTTCACGCGACGGCCGGCAGCGAGCGGCGCTTCAATCGCCACTCGCCACCAACCCCTCGTCACGCCGCGACTACGTCGCGCTGAACTTCATCACCTTGATGGCGTCGAAATTCTGCACGCCGCCGCCGACCCGCTTGGTGGTGTAGAACAGCACATAGGGCTTGGCCGAATACGGGTCCCTGAGCACCCGCACCCCGGCGCGGTCGACGATCAGATAGCCGCGCTGGAAATCCCCGAAGGCGATGGCCGCCGCGTCGGCGCCGACGTCCGGCATGGTCTCGATCTCGGTCACCGCATAGCCCAGCAGACTGGCCGTTTCCCCCGGCCGTTGCGCCGGCTGCCAGATGTAGCCGCCGTCGCTGTCCTTGAACTTGCGCACCGCCGACACGGTCCGGCGGTTCATCACGAAGCGGCCGTTCGGCCGGTACCGGGCCTTGGGAGCATAGACCAGATCGATCAGACGATCGGTCGGGCTGGAGGACGCGAACGCCCCCGCCGCGCCCGAGGCGACATAGCCGATCTGGCCCCACGCGTGCTCACCTTCGGCCACGATATCGTAGCTCAGGAAGCCCTTGGGCTTGTTGACCCCGTCGCCGGTGACGAAGGCCGTGGTCTCCTGCGCCGCGAAGGCGTCCTCGACCTCCGAAGCCAGCCATTCGTCCAGATCGATCAGCGCATCGTCCAGCAGACTCTGCGTGGCCGCCGGGCTGGCGTAGAGATCGGCCGACGGGAACTCCAGTAACGCCAGAGTGGCCGGATCGGTCTCCGGCCGCGCCGCCGTCTCGGCGACCCAGCCGGCGGCCAGACCCGCGGTCGACACCGGCTTGCGGAACACGCCCGCGCCCACGGTGCGGACGCCGGCGATCTCGCGCATCGGCGACCCCGCCATCAGCCGTCGCTCGATGGCCCGCTCGGTCTGTTCCGGCACCACATAGCCAGCCGAGTTCGACGCCGTCGACAGCCCCGCCTTCAGCTCCAGCCCGAACGATGCGCCGGTCTTCAGATACCCGTCGAATGCGCTCTTCTCCTCCCCATGAAATGGGGAAGGGGACCGCGAAGCGGTGGAGGAGCTGCCAGTCTCGCCTCCGATGCTGGGCCGCCTCCCCTCGCTCACCACCCGGTCCAGCCGTGCCTGCGCGCTGCTCACCGCCTGGTCGATCCGCGCCACCTTCTCCTCCAGCAGCGTATCGGCCGACGCCTTCTTCTCGATCTCGTCGAGCCGGGCGTCATTGGCGCCTTTGAACGCCTCGAACGCCGCCATCATCTCGTGCATGGCGGCGCGCGCCTCGGGGGTGCCCGAGGCCGTCTTGGTCTCTTTCATGATGTCTCCGGTTTTCAGGAACCGCGGGATGCGGTTAGGGTCCGGGGCGTGAGCCGCCCCCTTGGAAAAATGATCTCTTCGTCCCGTGGCGGCGCCGCGTGAGCAGCCGCTTCACCAGGCTCGAGCGCCAGATCATGGCCGCCATGGCCCATGACGTCCGCCACGTCGCGCCGGACCTGGCCGGCCAGTTTGAGGAAAGCCTCCCGGGCACGCGCCGAAACACCGGCTCCGGGCTGTTCACTGAGGTGATCGTCAGCTCCCGCCGCCCCCTCTCGGAGGCGCGGGCCACCGGCGTCTTCGGCACGGTCCACGCCATGGTCGGCGACCTGCCCGATCCCATCGCGTTCCAGGTCGAGCTCAGGAACGGCCGCCTGCTGGCCCTCCACGGCGACGCCTATGGCCAGGACACCAGCGCCATGGATTTCAGCAGCGTTCCTTTCGACCAGGTCTTCACCCTGAATGACCAGGGCGACTCAATTGCGTTCGACCCCGCGGCCCTGATGCGACCGAGCCCGCTCCTCGCGCTACAGGAGCACGACGATTCCATCGGGCCGGAGCTCTCATACAGCCCCCTCATCAACCGGGGTCCTCTGGAACGGCTGCAAGATCACGGGTCTCCGGATTCGATCGAGCCCGTGAGCGAGCAGCCCTCGGCGGAGGTGGACAGCGAGGCTGTCAAATCACTGATGATCGGAGTCTGGGTTGTTGTGGCGGTCGCGGCGTTCCTCGCCGTGACCCTGTTCCGGGTGTCCTTCTTCGTCGTGGTCATCGCCGCCGCCTGGCTGGGCGCCATGCTTCGAAAACCGGCCGTCCGGGCCGGTCTCGCGCGGGCTGCGAAGGCGTTGGGCAGCGCCGAGTTTCGTCCCTCCTGATCCCGATCGGCGGGCGCGGACCCTGACTTGACGGGGCCATACCGGCGTGTGACCGTCCGTCGGGGCTCAACCTTAAGGATCGTCACCATGCGCCTGGTTGGAACACTCGCAACGCTGCTCATTATCGGCGGATGCGCCCCCGTCGGGGCTGAATCGACCTTGGACGCCGGATCATCGTCCCGCCGCTGCTTTGCGCCCGGTGAGGCCCGACTGATCAAGTTGGACCCCGCTTCGGGCGCCTATGTGAGAACCCGTAGCGGCGAAGCCTTGCAACTGACCGGTTCCGCCGCCTGTCTCGATGTCTCCGATGAACCCAGCATTGGCATCCGGGCGGTTGGCCCTGCCAACGCTGATCTCTGCCTTGGCGACCGCGCCCATCTCGACATCCGAAGCCACGCTTCCATCCTGCGAACCTGCGACGTCGAGGTCGCGCGTGTCGTGCCGCAGAGCGAAATCGCCCGGCTGCCGGATCGCCAGAGCCCCTAAAGCTTTCGTCGGGGGCTGTCGGCGATTATCGGCGACGTGACGCTGAATCTCGCGGCGGGCAGCATCGGGAAGGTCACCAGCGACACCTCCCATAGCGCCACTTCGACCAGTACGCGCAGCCGCCCCTCGCGCCGGGCCCTCTGGCTGCGGAACCCGATCGACAGCCCATCCAGCGCGCCCGCTGCGGACAGCGCCCGCGCGAACCGCGCCTCCGCGGACCAGTCCATGATCCGCCCACGCACCCACAGACCGCGCTCGTCCTCCCGAATATCGTCCCAGACGCCCACCACTGACCGGCTATCGTGCTGGTGCAGCATCCGCACCCCGCGTGCGCCCGCCGCCGCGATGCTGGCCTTGAACGCGCCCCTTGCGACGACATCGCCGTTCAGGTCGGCCACACCCCACAATGAGGCATAGCCTCCGATCGCCAGCCCGCCGTCGGGCGAGCGGAGCGGTTCACCGGGTGCGGTGGCGCCCACCCGATGGCCGGTCACGCGCCTCGCTCCAGTCGCATCTCGATCCGCTCGACGGCGGCGCGCGTGGCCTTGCTCTGCTCTTCCAGTCGGGCCAGCCGTTCCGCCACCTGGCGATGCTCGCCGACGCGGTTCTCCAGGGTGGATATCCGCGCCGCCGCGCCCCCGGCCCAGAACAGCGCGCCCGCCGTCTGCACCGCCAGTGCGGCGATCACGGCCACCGGAATCTTCCGCGTTTCCATCAGACGCCCACTCCCGCCATACGCCGACGCTCCTCAACGGTGAGGAAGCTCGCCGACTCCAGTCGCGCCCACAGCGCATCCCGCTCTGGCTGCAGGGCCGGCACCGCGTCCAGATCCGCCTCGATCCTGGCGCCGGGAAACCGCCGCCCCAGCCATCCGGTCAGCGCCGCCGCCGTCTTCCTCACCAGCGGCGCCACGGTGCCGCGCCAGAACGCCGTGTTGGCCTCGCGATAGTTGGCGTAGGTCGCGTCCCCGGGAATCCCCAGCAGCTGCGGCGCGACGCCGAAGGCCAGGGCGATCTCGCGCGCCGCCGCGTGCTTGCCGGCGATGAAATCCATGTCCGCCGGCGTCCAGCTCATCGGCTTCCAGTCGAGCCCGCCCTCGAGGATCATCGGCCGCCCGGCGTTCATCGTCCCGGCATGGGTCTCGTCCAGCTGCGCGCGCAGCGCATCGAACTGCTCGACCGTCAGTCGCTCTCCGTCCCTGGCGCCATAGACCAGCGCGCCGCTGGGTCGCGCCGCGTTGTCGAGCAAGGCCTTGTTCCAGGCGCTGGACGCGTTGTGTACGTCGATGGCTGAAGCCGCCGCCTCCAGCGGCGAAAAGCCGTAGTGGTCGTCGGTCGGGTGGAACAGCTTCAGCTGCATCACCGGCATCCAGCCATCCGCCTGTCGACCGATGCGCAGTGAGCGGCCATCGACGGAATACTCATAGGCCTCGGGCCAGCCGGCGCGGCCCGGCACCACCTTCACCCGATCGGGCCGCAGCGTCCAAAGCTCGGCCGGCGTGTCGTCCCCCACCGCTTCAGCATAGGCGTTCCCGGCCGTCTGCAGGCCGCCGTACAGGGATTCCAGCCACTCCGTCCCCGACTGCTCCGGGTTCGGTTGGGTCAGCAGCAGCGCCAGCGGATGATCGTCCCGTCTCGCTCCGTCGACGAACACCGCCAGCGGGGTCGAGGCCGCCGCCTCCGCGACCATCCGGACGCAGCGATAGGCCACCGCATTGCGGCCAAACCCCTCCGCCGCGAGATTCGCATAGTCCCGTGGGGTCCATCTCGGTCGCCCCGCACTGGTCAAAGCGATCAACGGCCCCGTCCGGCTGTCCTTGACCTCGGGCGCGACAACGCTCCGCCGCCCCTCAAAGGGTCGCCGCCAGTTCAGCATGATGATCTCCGGATTGGGTGGTGGCCGGCCTCGGCGCCGCCCCTGACGGGGGCGTCGACCTGATTTGCCGACCTGCCCACATCATACCGCCCCAGCGTTCCTGGGCGGGAAGAAAGGTTCGAGAAAAGGTCAACCCGCTGATCAGCCGGGCTTTTTTCTTTCCAACCCGACTATAGATTCCCGAAATGTAAGCACAGCGTCACGCCCTCAGGCGGCGGCCGCCTCGGCGGCGCGTTGCTCGATCCGCGCGGCGATCACGCGCAGCAGCTCGGCGACCTGGATCGGCTTGCCGACATGGTCGTCCATTCCGGCCTCACGGCAACGTTGGACCTGCTCGGGCTGCACGTTGGCGGTCAGGGCGATAATGGGTATCCGGCCCGCGTCCCCCTCCAGACGGCGGATCGCCCTCGTCGCGTCCAGGCCGTCCATCACCGGCATATGCACGTCCATCAGAATCAGGTCGTAGCTGCCGCTTTGGGCCGCCTCGACCGCCTGGGCGCCGTCGATCACGGTCTCCAGGGCCACGCCCATCCCAGTCAGGATGGCCGTCACCAATTCGCGGTTGGCGGCGGCGTCATCCGCCATCAGGATGCGCAATCCTCGAGGCGACGGCCCGTCGCGATCGGCGCCTGCGGACTCCGCCGCATCCGCCGGAATCAGCGGAACCTCGAACCAGAAGGTCGAGCCCGCGCCCGGCCGGCTCTCCGCCCCGATCTCTCCGCCCATCATTTCGATCAGCCGCCGGGAGATGGACAGCCCCAGTCCCGTGCCGCCGTAGAGCCGGGTCGTCGAGGTGTCAGCCTGGCTGAAGCGCTCGAACAGGGTGTCGATCTTGTCCGCCGATACGCCAATCCCCGTGTCGCTGACCGCCGCCCTCAGCCGTCCGTCCGACCAGCCCATATCGAGCCGAACCTCGCCATCGGCGGTGAACTTCGCGGCGTTGGACAGGAAGTTCAGCATGACCTGCCGCAGCCGTCCCTCGTCGCCGACAAGGGCGGGGGGAATGCCCGGATCGACGGTGACCGACAGCGCCAGGCCGCGCGCCTCGCACTGGCCCTCGACCATCGCCGCCGCGGCGTGGGCCATCGCCGCCGGGTCGAAGGCTCGCGGCTCCAGAGACACGGCGTCGGCCTCCAGCTTCGAATAGTCCAGTATGTCGTTAATGACGCCCAGCAACGCCTCGCTCGCGGTGGCGATCCGGTCGACATAGCGTCTTTCGGCCTCCGGCAGCGCCGCGCTTTCCTGCAACAGGCCCGAGAAACCGATCACACTAGTCAGCGGCGTCCGCAGTTCGTGGCTCATATTGGCGAGAAATTCCGACTTGGCTCGCGCCCCCGCCTCGGCCCGGTCCCGCGCCCGGTCAGTTCCTGCTCCAGCCGTTTGGTGTCGGTGACGTCGCGCACCAGGTCCTGGAATTCGACCACCCGACCGCCCTCGTCGCGAATGATCGATGTCCTCGCCTCGAACCATCGTATCTCACCGTCCTGGGGCAGCCCGCGATAGGTGACGCCCCGATGTGGCCACTCGGGCGGAGCCTTGACGAACTGGCGGAAGCTCTCGGTCAGGGCGGGAATGTCGTCGGGATGAATCAGGTTGGTGACGGGTTGCCCGATCAGCGTCTCGGGCCGATAGCCGCTCACCGTTTCGATCGACGGCGACACATAGGTCACCAGCCCGCCCACCCCGTAGGTGACGAGAATGTCCGTCATGCGTGAGGCCAGTAGCCGATAGCGGCGCTCGCTTTCCGTGACCCGCTGGATCGCCCGCTCCTGATCGGTGACGTCCTGAAAGACGCCGAACATCGAGACGACCCGCCCGTCGGGCCCCGGCTCGGTGTCCGCGTGGGTTTCGACCAGACGCTCCTCGCCATCGGCGCGAATCAGTCGCGCGCGGACCCGGAACCCCTCGCCCGTCTTCAGTCCATGCATCACCGCGGCGCGGACGGCGTCCTGGTCCTCGGGGTGGAAGAAGACGATCGAGTCGCCCAGGTTGGGGTCGAACGTCTCCCGGCTCAGGCCATAGATGCGGTACACCTGATCCGACCAGGTGGACGTGAGCGTCTCGGCGTCCATCCGCCATTGGCCGATTCCGGCCATCTCTTCGGCCAGCTTCAGCAGCTTCAATTGTTCGGACTGCCGGTGAGCCAGTTCCGCCTGGTCCACGATGTCACCGGCCATGCGGGCCAGGAGCCTCAGATTTCCGATATCGGCTTCGCCCGGATAGGGCCGGGGCTTCACATCCATCACGCCGATGGCTCCCACCGCCTTGCCCGCCGCATCGGCGATGGTGGCGCCCGCGAAAAAGCGCAATCCGGGTTCGCCCACCACCATCGGATGGTTCCGGACCCGTTCATCCTCGCGTGCATCCTCAACGACCCACACGGAATCCGGTCCCATGTCGACCATCAGGTGGGTGGCCGTCAGGTCGCGCCGCATCTCCGTCTGGGCCAGGCCGACGTTGGCGCGAAACAGCGTGCGATCGCCATCGATCAGGCCGATCATGGCGTGCGGCGTACCGAACATGGCGCAGGCCAGCGCCGTCAGCCGTTCAAAGGGACTGTCCAGGTTCAGATTTTCCGTTGTCGCATGGCGAGGCGAAGACGGACGTTGCGTTCCCATCCAGCCACCGTGCCGGCGAACAACGAACTTTCGGTTAGCGCCCTTCCCCGCCCCGCTCCTCGATCCACTCCGGCGCCTCGAAGTCGAGTGCGTCCTCCGGGTCCTTCAGAGCGAGCTCCGAGACGGTCTGCCCCCGCACCGACACCCCGGCCTCGTGCACGCTCTCCGGATCGCCGGACACCAGCGGATGCCAGCTGGCCAGCGACCGCCCCTCGTGGATCCGCCGATAGGCGCAGGACTTCGGCATCCAGCCCAGCACCTCGATGTTCCAAGGCGTCAGCTTGATGCAGTCCGGCACCTGTTCGCGCCGGTTGGCGTAGTCGGTGCAGGTGCAGCGCTCGGCATCGAACAGCTTGCAGTGCACCCGGGTGGGCACGACCTTGCCGGTGTCCTCGTCCTCAAACCGCACCAGACAGCACAGACCGCAGCCGTCGCACAGGCTCTCCCACTCCTCGCGGGTCATCTGCTCCAGACGCTTGGTCTGCCAGAAGGGCTTGGTCGCCGGGTCGGTACGCTCTACATCCACGCGCTCCCCATACGCCGCCTTCCGTCCGAAAGCACCCATGGCTGCTCGCCCACCCCTCGTCGCCCTCAAGGACGTCCGTCTGCAGGACGGGCCGCGCCCGCTGTTCGACGGCGTCGATATCGCCGTCGAGCCACGCACCCGCGCCGCGCTCGTGGGTCGGAACGGGGCCGGCAAGTCCACCCTGATGAAGCTGGTCATGGGCCTGATCGAGCCCGACGCCGGCGACCGCTCGGTCCAGGCCGGCGTTCGTTTCGCCTATGTGCCGCAGGAGCCGGACATCACCGGCGAGACCTTGCTCGACTATGCGATCTCCGGCGACGCCCAACCGTGGACAGCGGAAGCCTGGCTGACCACCTTCGGCCTCGACCCCGCCAAGCCCGCCGTGAACCTGTCCGGCGGCGAAATCCGCCGCGCCGCCCTGGCGAAAGCCTTCGCTGAGGAGCCGGACCTGCTCCTCCTCGACGAGCCGACCAATCACCTCGACATCCTCGCCATCGAACTGCTCGAGAACGAGCTGCTCAGCGCCCGCTTTTCCGTGCTGGTGGTCAGTCACGACCGCGCCTTCCTCAACCGCACCACCCAGGCCGTTCACTGGCTGGAGGGCCGTCGCGTCCGCACCCTGAACAAGGGCTTCGCCGCCTTCGACGAATGGGCCGCCAAGGTCCAGGAGGAAGAAGCCCAGTCCCTGCAACGACTGACCAGGACCATCGAGCGCGAGACCGAAACCTTCTACCGCTCGATCACCGCCCGTCGCACCCGCAACGAGGGCAGGGCCCGGTCTCTGGACGCCCTGCGGTCCGACCGCGCCGAACGGCTCAAGGACGTCCCGCGCGAGCTCAACCTCGGCGTGGATTCCGGCGTCACCTCCGGCAAGCTGGTCGCCGAACTGAAGGGCGTGACCAAGTCTTTCGGCGACCGCACCGTCATCAAGCCCTTCACCACCCGCGTCATCCGCGGCGACCGCCTCGCCATCGTCGGCCCCAACGGCGCCGGCAAGACCACCCTGGTCAAGATCCTGCTGGGCGAGCTCCGACCCGACGAGGGCACGGTCCGACTCGGCGCCAATCTCGACCCGGTCTACCTCGACCAGTCCCGCGAGGGCCTGCGCTCCGACATGACCCTGTGGGACGCCCTGACCCCAGGTGGTGGCGACTCCATCCTGGTTCGCGGCGTGTCGAAACACGTCGCCGCCTACGCCAAGGATTTCCTGTTCCAGGAAGGCCAGCTGCGCCAGCCGATCTCCACCCTCTCCGGTGGCGAACGTAACCGCCTGCTGCTCGCCCGGGCGCTGGCCAAGCCCGCCAACATGCTGGTCCTCGACGAGCCGACCAACGACCTCGACATGGACACCCTCGACAAGCTCGAGGAGCTGCTTGAGTCCTACGACGGCACCCTGATCCTGGTCAGCCACGACCGCGACTTCGTCGACCGTCTGGCCACCTCGACCATCGCCATGAATGGCCGCGGCGACATCGTCGAGACCCCCGGCGGCTGGACCGATTTCATCCGCCAGAACCCCGGCTTCCTCAAGCCGGGCGCCAATCCGCGCCCTCAGGACAAGGAAGCGGCCCGGCGCGCCGAGGCGCAACCCGCCCCCGCCTCGGTCGTGGCCGCCGCGCCGAAGAAACCGGCCAAGATGTCCTTCAAGGACACTCACCGCCTGAAGGAGCTGGAGGGCCTGCTCGCCACCCTCCCCGCCGACATCGCCCGCCACGAGGCCACTCTCGCCGACCCCGGCCTCTACGCCCGCGATCGCAAGGCCTTCGACCGCGCCACCGCCAACGCCGACCGCGCCCGCACGCTGCTGGCGGCCGCCGAGGAGGAATGGCTGGAGCTGGAGGCGAAACGGGAGGCGCTGGCGCGCTGACCTGCCACGTGGCTTCGCCTGCGCCCTCGAGTAGGCTCGCCCCATGACGCTGGCCGTGCACACCCTGTCGCTCACGCCGATCCAGACGCAAGCGGCGCGGCGCGTGAACGCGGCTCTCGCGCTGACGCCACGGCTGAAGCCAGTGGGATGGCGACTGGCCCTCGGGCAAAGGCTGAACGAGGTCGTCAGCACCGCCGCCGGCGCAGTCACCGAAGCGGGCTTGAAACGGCGGGGTGTCAGGCTCTCAGCAACGACCATTCCCGGACCAGGCGGAGCGCTGGGCATACGACTGCTTGACCCCCCAGGACCGGCGCGGGCGCTCGTGGTGGATCTGCACGGCGGGGGCTGGGTGGTCGGCAGCGCGGCCCTGAATGACCGGTTGACGGGCCATCTGGCCGAGGCTGGCTTCGCCGTCGCCTCGGTCGACTACCGGCTGTTGGACGAAGTCCGCGGCGTATGGATGCCGGACGCTGTGGCGGACTGCGCAGCCGCGCTTCGCTGGGCCCTCGGAGAAGGGACGCAGCGGTTCAAGACAGAGCGGGTCTTCGTGATCGGGGAATCCGCCGGAGCGCATCTGGCGGCGCTTGCACTGCTGGCGCTGAGAGATGAGGGCGTTGTCGACGGCCCGGCCGGCTGCATCTTCGTCCAGGGCGTCTTTGATCTATCCGGCACGCCTTCGGCCAGAGCGGCCGGCTCCGAGACCCTGCTGTTCGACGGACCGAACCTGTCGCGGGACCTGGGGCGCTTGACGCCGGACCGGGACGAGGCGGCCCGCAGGCGGCCCGACGTTTCGCCGCTCTATGCAGACCTTTCTGGCATGCCGCCCGCCCTGTTCGTCCTGGGCGAGGTCGATCCCTTCCAGGACGACAGCCGCCTGATGTCGGCGCGGTGGGCGGAGTTCGCACCGTCGGAACGTCTTGATGTGCCGCACGCGCCTCATGGCTTTCAACACTTCGGCGCGCCCACGGCAGCGCTGGTGCAAGCCTTCATCCGTGATTGGATCGCCGACAGACTGACGAACCGCCCGCTTTCTGTGGAAAACGCAAACCGCTGATCCGCCATCACGAATTGGGTCCGCCCACAGATATGCACAGGGTTGTCCACCGGGGCCGGGGCGGTTCCGCACAGCCGGCCGGATTCGGGCGCTTGCCGTCTAACGGATTTGGCGCGAACGTCAACAGGCCGAGGGACACGGCGGCGCGGAAATCCGGGGAGACCCGGGGCTCAAAGCGGACCGGCCCGGCTCTCTGACCTGATGCGACCGGGGGGTTTTCGGACCTTAACGAGCGGGGGGCAGGATCAAGGCCCAAGGGACTCTTCGAAGGCTTCGGCCCGGGAAGACCCCCAGGGAACCGGATCGGGATCGATGGACGGCGCGGGGCTCGACCTCGTGGAACGCCGGAGACCAGGAGCGCGACAGGATACAGCTGACCATCGCCGGGGTTCGCCTCGCCGATGCTGAAGCCAAGGTTCTGAACCTCAATGGCCAAGTCCAACCCGGACTTGGCGAGGGGACGAGGAAAACCGGTTCGCCGGGGATCTTCGTCCCCTCGCTCAATTCCGGCGCAGCCATCGGGCGCCCGGAGGCTTTCACGCCATCTGTAGCCGGCGATTTCGACCACGATTTCCTGGCCGCGCCCCGGCGATTCGACCCTTCGCCGAAGCCGAATTCTCGCGAGTCTGAGGCAAGACATTTCGGGCGGGACATACGCGACAACCGGGCTGCTACATCCGGGACATCGGGCGGGACAGGCTGGACAAGGTGGACATCATTCGGCGCCGCTACGCCATCTCACCCATGAAGCCTGTCCCAAGCGGAACGCCTTTCCTTCCCGCCGGCGTCGCCGTAAACCAAGGCCATGAAGCTGCGCGGGAATCGCCCCCACTCACCCGACCGCCGCGCCCTGATCGCGGGCGCCGGCGCGCTGGCGGCGACGACGGCCCTCGCCGGGTGCGGACGGTCTGAAGCGCCGGTCGATGACGACGGTCGCGTCCGGCTCCGCTTCGCCACCGACTGGCGCGCCCAGGCCGAGCACGGCGGCTTCTACCAGGCGCTGGCCTCCGGGGCCTACGAGAAGCGCGGCCTGAACGTGCAGATCATGCAGGGCGGCCCGGCGGTGAATGTGCCTCAACTGCTGGCCTCCGGCGCCGTCGAACTCGGCATGGGTTCGAACAGCTTCATCCCGATGAACCTGGTCGCCGAGGGCGCGCCGGTGAAGGCCGTCGCCGCCTTCTTCCAGAAGGACCCGCAGGTCCTCATCGCCCATCCAGACCCGGCCCTGTCCTCCATCGCCGACCTGACCGACCGCCCCATCCTGCTGGCCGACGCCTCGATCAACGCCTTCTGGGTGTGGCTGAAGGCGAAATATGGCTTCACCGACGCCCAGGTGCGCAAATACACCTTCAATCTGGCCCCGTTCCTGGCTGACGAGCGGGCGGTGCAGCAGGGCTATCTGACCAGCGAGCCCTACACCATCGAACAGGAGGCGGGCTTCACGCCCAAGGTCTTCCTGCTGGCCGACGAGGGCTATCCGTCCTACGCCGCCATGGTGCTGGCCCCGACCGCCTTCGCGCGCGACAACGCCCGCGCCCTGCGCAGCTTCATCGCCGCCTCGGCCGAGGGCTGGCGCGACTACATCCAGGGCGACGGCAAGGCCGCCGACGCGCTGATCCGACGTGACAATCCGGACATGACCCAGGACGTCCTCGACCAGGCGCGGGCGAAGCTGAAGGCCAACCGCATCGTCGATGGCGGCGACGCGGCCCTCTACGGCCTCGGCACGATGACGGAGGAGCGTTGGCGGGCCTTCTTCGAGGTCACTTCGGAAGCGGGCGTCTACCCGCCGAACCTCGACTGGCGCCAGGCCTCCACGACCCAGTACCTGCCCGGCCGTGGCTGACGCCGGACCGGCGTTCGCGGCGGCCCTGCGGGACGTCGTCGTTCGCTATCCCGGCCGGCCGCCGTTGGGGCCCGTCGACCTGACGGTCGCGCCCGGAGAGATCGTCGCCGTCGTCGGCGCCTCGGGGGCCGGCAAGTCGACCCTCCTGCGCCTTCTCGCCGGCCTCGAACGGCCATCGGAGGGCGCGGTGGTCCGCGGCGCCGGCCACGGCCGCACCGGCTTCGTGTTCCAGAACGCCACCCTGATGCCCTGGGCGGATATCCAGTCGAACGTCGCCCTGCCGCTCGAACTGGCGGGCGCGCCCCGCAACGAGGCCCGCGGCCGCGCCGCCACTGGCTTGCGGGCCGTCGGGCTGGGGGACCGGCTGTCGGCCCGTCCCCGGCAACTGTCCGGCGGCATGGCCATGCGCGCCTCGCTGGCCCGCGCGCTGGTCACCGAGCCGGACCTGCTGCTGCTCGACGAACCGTTCGCCGCCCTCGACAGCGTCACCCGCCGCCGGCTCATCGAGGACCTGCACCGCCTGTGGGCCGGACGCTCCCCGCGCCCGGCCATCGTCTTCGTCACGCACGACGTGGAGGAAGCCGTCTATCTCGCCCACCGCGCGGTCGTGCTCGACGCCGCGACGGGTGCGGTGGTCGCGGTCCGGGCCTCTCCAGGAACCCTGCCCAGACCCGACGGATGGCGGATCGAAGCGGACTACCGCGCGGCGGTCGAGGGACTGGCCGCCGGGCTGGCCCGTTCGATGAGCCCGGTCAGCGAGGGCCGCTCATGAGCCGCCTTCTCCCGTCCCTGCTGCTCGCCGCCCTCCTGCTCGCCGGATGGGAACTCGCCTGCCGCGCCTTCGAGGTTCCGGTTTACCTGCTGCCGCCGCCCAGCGCCGTCGGCATGGCCCTGGTCCAGCGCGCGCCGCTGCTGCTCTCGTCCGCCGGCGCCACCTTCTGGATGGCCTTCCAGGCCCTGATCGTCGCCTTTGTGCTCGGCGGCGGACTGGCTCTGGCCGTGTCTCTCAGCCGACCGGCCGAGCAGGCGGTCCGGCCGCTGGCGGTAGCCCTGCAGGTCACGCCGGTGGTCGCTATCGCCCCGCTGGTGCTGATCTGGACCGGCCTCGACCAGGCCGACCGCGCCGTCGTCGCCCTCGCCGCCGCCGTGGCCTTCTTCCCGTTGTTCTCGGGCGTCCTGACCGGGCTGAAGTCCGCCGACCCGGACCTCGAACGCCTGTTCGACCTGTACGGCGCCTCGCCCGTGCAGCGCTTGATCCGGCTGCGCCTGCCGGCCGCCCTGCCCTTCATCCTCGAGGGCCTGAGAGTCGCCGCCGGCCTGTCGGTGATCGGCGCCGTGGTGGCCGAGTTCGTCTCCGGTTCGGGCGCGACCCAGGGGCTGGCCTGGCGGTTGCTTGAGGCCGGCAACCGGCTGCGCACGGCTGACATGCTGGCCGCCCTCGCCTGCCTGATGATCATGGGTCTGGTGCTGAACGCGCTCGTCGCCGCGCTGGAACGCGCGGTGCGCCGCCGCCTCGCCTGAGCGGCCTCTCCCGTTAGCGGCGAGTTAAGCCCCGCGCGGCTACCGTGGCGCTCCTGTTCCCGCGCCCGGAGCCTGCCCTTGCGCCGCGCCTCGACACTCACTGCAGCCGCCCTCGCCGCCAGCGGCCTGCTGGCGCTCGCCCCCTCGGCCGCCTCGGCCCAGTCCGCGCCGGAAGCCGGCGAGGCGCGAGGCCTTCGATATCTGTCATGGCCCGGGCGGAGCGAGGCGGCGGATCCCGCGGCCCGCGACGCCGCGCCTCCGGCTGCCGCCCGCGCGGACCTTCGCCGACCCAACCGGGTCATCCCGCACGGCGGTTTCGCCGCGGCCGAGCCGCCGGCGCCGCGCGGCCTGACCCCCGCACCCGGCCCTGCCCGGCGGACCCTGACACCGGCCAACGCCTGGCTTCGGCCGCGCCCCCCCGCGCCGGAGCCGACCCCGGCGCCGGTCGCGGCGCCGCCTCCTCCTGCCGCGGTCGCACCGCCTCCGCCCCGACGGCCCGGTCCCGAATATCTGCCTGACCAGGGCGGCCGGGCCCAGCCGGCGCCGGCCGAGTTCGTCTACTCCGCGCCTGTCCGGTCTGAGTCCCCCGGCCCCGTCGGCGCGCCGGACCCTATGGCTCCCCGCCGCGACGCCCCGATCTTCCACATGCAGCAGACCCCGCCGCCCCGTCCGGACCCCGGGCCCGCCGTCACGCCGCGCGCCGAAGAGCCGGCCGCGCCCCGCCCCGTCGTCGAAGTCGCCAATTCGGGGGAACGCCCCCCCGCACAGAGCGCCCGATACTATTCCGTGCACCGGCAGAATGGTCGCGAACCCGACGCCCTGGTGATGCCCGCGCCCACCTACGTCGACGCCCTGGTTGTTTCGATGACTGACGCCCCCGCCTCCCAGGATCTGGCGGCTCCCGAACAGGGGCCCACCCTGATCCGCGATCGCAACGGCAACCTGCGCGCCGCTCCGGCCGCATCCGACGGGGACCACCAGTGACCGAAGCGTCCACCCTGTCGCGCCTGCCTGACCTGATCGCCCTCGCCGAGGAGGCTTCCAGCGAGAAGCGCCGGACCCTGCTGCGTGAGCTGACGGAACATTTCTTTGGCGGCTCGCCCCGAACGGCCGCCGAGGACGCCCTCTATGACTCGGTGCTGGTCAAGCTCGCCGACGATATGGAGAGCGCGGTCCGGGCCGAGCTGTCGGCCCGCTTCGCCAATGCCCCCGACGCCCCCCACACCCTGATCCGCCGTCTGGCCAATGATGAGGCCGCCGTCGCCGGCGCCGTGCTGGCGGCCTCGCCGGTGCTGACCGACGACGACCTGCTGGGCGTGGTGCGCCGGCACGGTCAGGACCATCTGCGCGCCGTCTCGGCCCGCCCGTCCGTATCCGAAGCCGTCTCCGACGTAATCGTCGAGCGCGGCGACGACGAGACCCTGGGAACCCTCCTGCGCAACGACGGCGCCCGTCTGTCGCGCAAGGCTTCGGAAGCCGCCGTCGAACGGGCCAAGACCAACCCGGCCCTGCACGAGGCCACGGTGTCCCGCGCCACCCTGCCGCCCGATCTGTTGAACGACATGTATTTCGTGGTCGAGGCCCGCCTTCGGACCCGGATTCTCGAACAGAACGCCAGCATGGATCCGGCCCTGCTGGAGAGCGCCCTGGCGGCCGGCCGCGCCCGCATCGCCACCGATGATGGCGCCCTGCCGGCCGACTACGCGGATTGCGCCGCCTATGTGGAGGAACTGAGGGCGGCGTCGCAGCTCACGCCGCAGATGCTCGCCCGCTTCCTGCGCTCGGGAGATCGCACCGGCGGCCGGACCGCCTTCCTCATCGCCCTCGCCCAGCTCGCCGACATCGACTTCCACACGGCGCGGCAGATCGTCGAACGGCGTGAACTCGACGCCCTCGCCGTGGTCTGCAAGGCCGCCGATCTCGAGCGGGCCCTGTTCCTCACCTATGCGGTGGTGCTGCTCAACGACGACGGCGACGCTATGGCCAAGGCGCACGCCTATGCCCGCATGTACGCCGAGCTGAGCCGCGAAGCCGCGCTGCGCACCCTGCGCTTCTGGCGCATGCGGCGCGGGGCCCAGGCGGCCTGATCCCCAATGCAAGACGCCCGCCCCATCACTGGGGCGGGCGCCTGGGGCCGTCTCGGGACAGACCTACTTCTTGGCGGGGCGTCCACCGGCGCGGGCGGGCTTTCGGCCGCCCTGGCCGAGGCCCATCTGCTTGGCCAGATCCGAACGGGCCTTGGCGTAGTTCGGCGCGACCATCGGGTAGTCCTTGGGCAGCCCCCACTTGGCCCGGTATTCCTCGGGACTCATGTTGTATTTGGTGCGCAGGTGGCGCTTCAGCGACTTGAACTTGCGGCCGTCTTCCAGACAGATCAGGTAGTCCGGGGTGATGGACTTGCGGATCGGAACCGCCGGCTCCTTGGGTTCGGGCTCCGGCTCGACCGCTCCGTTCGAAACCTGCGACAGGGCGGCGTGGATACTGGAAATCAGGCCCGGCACTTCGACCGCCTGAACATTATTGTTGCCGACATAGGCCGACACGATGTCGGCGGTCATCTCGAGCAGTTGCGAGTTATCTTCCATACGCGCGACCTCACCTTGTGATTTGACCGGTTCAGCCGAACGTTGCCCGCCAGCCTGAAGTTGGGCTCAATAAAGACGAACCTCGATTCAGGCAATAGGGTATTCGCATCGCACCACCCGGGCGCTTACAAGACTAACAGCGATTTTACCTTGACGCCGGGATCAACGACCGAAGTTTTCCGCCAGCGCCAGCATCGCCGCCCGCTCGGGCGCGGAATAATCGTCGATCTCATCTTCATCGCCGTCCCGGATCGCCCTCAGCAGAGCCGGCGTCAGGGCCGAGGACAGGGACCAGTTCCAGTAGCGCAGCACCGTCTGGGCCCGATCAACGGCCAGCATGTCATAGGTGATCTGAACCCGGTCCCAGGTCGGATCGACCGAGCCGTCGGCGGCCGTCTCCGGCCGGCGCATCGAACGCCACAGGCCCTGCAGATCCGACTTGGCCAGGCCTGTCGCCTTGCAGAGGATGGCCAGCGGCTCGCCCCCGGCGTCGCCCAGTATCTTGGCCCCCGTCACCGGCTTGACCCCGGACAGATAGGCGATCTCCGTCGCCACCTCGCGGGTCAGGCCGTTCAGCGCGGCGGCCGCGACCGCGTCCTCAAGCCCGCCATAGGGGCTCTTCTCCACCGCCCCGCGGTTTCGTTGCCGGCGCTCGATGAACTGCAGCGCCTTGCGGGACACCGGATCCTGCCAGTTCTCCTCGGCGGCCAGGGCGAACACATCCTCGGCCACCTCCTGCATGACCTCGCGGGACACAGCAAACCTCTGCAGGATGGTCCGGCGGTCGTCTGGCTCGCACCACCAGAACATCACATAGGCGCCTGACGGCCTGAGCTCGGGCCGCCTCAGCAGATGCGGACACAGCCCCCGCTCGGTCCGGCTCAGACTGACCACGCCCTCGACGGCGACCTGGCTCAGGCGCGCCGAGGTATTTCTCAGCACCGCCTCGATCACCTGGGGCTCGCCGAAGCTCAGCAGGGTCTCGGTGACCACTTCCGAAAGGCCCCGGCGGCTGGCCATCAGGAACCGGTGTCCGGGTCCCGCGTCGCGGATGCAGGCGACCAGATCGGCGTCCGACAGCGAGGCGCACTGCTCGATCAACAGGCCCGCGATGTCGGGTTCATCGCGCAGCAGCATGCGCGCCAGCGCGTTGGGCAGTTCAGCCAGCGGCGCCAGGCGCGCGGCCACCCGCTTGCGGTCCTCGTGGGACGCGAGACGCAGCATCTCGACCAGCAGGTCGCCGGTCACGGAGCGTTCGAAGGCGTTGATCCGGCTGGTCGGCAGCGAGACGACGTCGGCCAGGCGCTTCAACAGCGCGTGGCGCGCGCGGAACCCCCCTTCAGGGGCGGCCTCCTCGGACGTGGGAGCGGGCTCGGACATGTCACCCGAAAGGTTAGAGCCGGACGGTTAACCGCCCGTGACGGTGACGCCTACAGCCCCTCGAACAAGGCCGTCGACAGATAGCGCTCCGCGAAGCTGGGGATGATGGCGACGATCATCTTGCCGGCGTTCTCAGGCAGGGCCGCCTGGCGGAAGGCCGCCACCAAGGCGGCGCCCGAACTGATGCCGACCGGAATGCCCTCGAGGCGCGCCGTCTTGCGGGCCATGTCGAAAGCATCCTCGTTGGTGACCTGCTCCACACCGTCAATGACCGAGCGGTCGACGTTGGCGGGAATGAACCCGGCCCCGATGCCCTGGATCTTGTGTGGGCCCGGCTCGCCCCCGGACAGCACCGGCGAGGCCGTCGGCTCGACCGCGATCATCCGCACCGAGGGCTTGCGCGCCTTCAGCACCTGGCCGACGCCCGTGATGGTGCCGCCCGTGCCGACCCCCGAGATGACGATGTCGACCTCGCCGGCGGTGTCGTTCCAGATCTCCTCGGCGGTGGTGACGCGGTGGATGGCGGGGTTGGCCGGGTTGTCGAACTGGGACGGGATGACGGCCCCCGGGGTCCTGTCGAGCAGTTCCTGGGCCGTGGCGATGGCCCCCTTCATGCCCTTCTCGGCCGGCGTCAGCACCAGTTCGGCCCCCAGCAGGGCCAGCATCTTGCGGCGCTCCATCGACATGCTCTCGGGCATGACCAGGATCAGCCGGTAGCCCTTCGCCGCGGCGACGAAGGCCAGGGCGATGCCGGTGTTGCCGCTGGTCGGCTCGATCAGCACCGCGTTCGGGCCGAGCCGCCCGGCCTGCTCCAGCGCGTCGATCATGGCCACGCCGATCCGGTCCTTCACCGAGCCGATCGGATTGAAGAACTCCAGCTTGGCCAGCACCGTCGCCCTGGGTTTGTATTCCGCCGACAGGCGCGGCAGGCCGACCACGGGCGTGTCGCCGATGGTGTCTACGATGGACGGATAAATCTTGCCGCGGCCCGATTTCAGGTGGCGGGAGGGGTCATAGGCGGCGTCGGACATGGGGTCTCTCGCTAGGACGGCGGAACGCCAGAAATAGGCCTTCCCGCGCATCCGCAAAGGCCTTGGCCGAAATGAGGACGCGATTCAATGACCGACCCGCGTTCGACGGGTCGCCCCCCGGCGGTTCCAGGGTCGTTTTCACCCGCCGTTAACCATCTCGGCGCATCCCTGAAGTCCTGTTCCGGGGCCACCATTTTGCGTAATCTCGCCGCCGCCGTTGAAGCGATCGACCCGCTGGTCGTGACCGGCAAGGTCGCGGGCGTGAATGGTCTGCTGATCGAGTCCCGCGGCGGCCTCAGTCGCCTCGCCGTCGGGGCCCGGGCCGAGATCGAGCGCCGCCACCTGTCGCCCCTGCCCGCCGAGGTCGTCGGCTTCCGCGACGCCAAGGCCCTGCTGATGCCCTTCGGCCCGGTCGAGGGCGTGGCCCCCGGCGCCGACATCCGCATCATCGACACCGCCGCCGCCGTGCGTCCCACCACGGCCTGGCTCGGTCGCATCATCGACGCCTTCGGCCAGCCCATCGACGGCAAGGGGCCCCTGCCCACCGGCCCCGCCGCCTATCCCCTGCGAGCCCCGCCGCCCCCCGCCCATTCGCGCGGCCGGGTCGGCGAGCGGCTCGACCTCGGCGTCCGCGCCATGGACGTGTTCACCACCACCTGCCGCGGCCAGCGCCTCGGCATCTTCGCCGGCTCGGGCGTCGGCAAGTCGGTGCTGCTGTCCATGCTGGCGCGCCAGGCCACCTGCGACGTCGTCGTGGTCGGCCTGATCGGCGAACGGGGCCGCGAGGTCCGCGAATTCATCGAGGAGACTCTCGGCGAAGAAGGCCTGCGCCGCGCCATCGTCGTCGTCGCCACGTCTGACGAACCGGCGCTCAAACGTCGCCAGGCCGCCTATATGACCATGGCCATCGCCGAATTCCTGCGCGACCAGGATCTCGAGGTCCTGTGCCTGATGGACTCGGTCACCCGCTTCGCCATGGCCCAGCGAGAGATCGGCCTCGCCGCCGGCGAGCCCCCGACGACCAAGGGCTACACCCCGACGGTCTTCACCGAACTGCCCAAGCTGCTGGAGCGCGCCGGGCCCGGCCCCGTCCGCCCCGACGGCACCACGGCCGGCCCGATCACCGCCCTGTTCACCGTCCTGGTCGACGGCGGGGATCATGACGAGCCCATCGCCGACGCCGTGCGAGGCATTCTCGACGGCCACATTGTCATGGATCGCAAGATCGCCGAGCGCGGCCGCTTCCCGGCCATCGACGTGCTGAAGTCCGTCAGCCGCACCCTGCCCGGCTGCCAGACCCCGCCCGAGCGCGAACTGAACCGCCGCGCCCGTCAGTGCCTGTCGGCCTATTCGAACATGGAAGAACTGATCCGGATCGGCGCCTACCGCACCGGGGCCGACCCCATCGTCGACCGCGCCATCGCCCTGAACCCGGCGTTGGAGGCCTTCCTCGGCCAGGATCACCATGACGTGACGCGGC
>DASRXE010000042.1:0-8398 GCA_035654315.1 Brevundimonas sp. | reverse complement strand
TCGATCATGCTGACCGGCCCCGAGTTCGTGACCAACAAGCTGCTCGGCAAGCTGGGCATGACCACCGCCGACATCGACCTGTGGGAGCTCAACGAGGCCTTCGCCGCCGTCGTCCTGCGCTACATGCAGGCGCTCGACATCCCGCACGACAAGATCAACGTCTGCGGCGGCGCCATCGCCATGGGCCACCCGCTCGGCGCCACCGGCGCCATGATCACAGGCGTGGTCCTCGACGAGCTGGAGCGCTCCGGCAAGTCCACCGCCCTGATCACCCTGTGCATCGGCGGCGGCATGGGCACCGCCACGGTGATCGAGCGGGTCTAAATTTAGAAGGTTCATCACGAAGGACACGAAGGGGTCACGAAGAACACAAAGGGGCCTGTGCCCCACCGCCGCGCGCAGCGCCTTTCCAGACATGGGAATATTGCCTGCGGCGCCCCAACTCCGGTCTCTTCGTGCCCTTCGTGACCTCTTCGTGCCCTTTGTGATGAACCAACAACTGTCGGCCATAGGCGCCGACCTTCAAGAATAGGGTCTCTGGCCGATGGAAAACTTCAAGATCGACGTCGACGCCGACGGCATCGCCCTGATCACCTTCGACGTGCCGGGGCGCTCGATGAACACCCTGACCTCGGGCGTGATGAAGGAAATCCCCGAGTGGGTCGAACGGGTGAAGACCGACGACGCCATCAAGGGCGCGGTGCTGACCTCGGGCAAGGCGAGCGGCTTCTGCGCCGGCGCCGATCTCGGCGACATGGCCTCGGGCATGCTCGGCGGGACCGACCTGCAGGCGGCCTATGACGCCGGCTGGCGGCTGAACGGCGCCCTGCGCGCGCTCGAGACCTGCGGCAAGCCGGTGGCCGCCGCGATCAACGGCCTGGCCCTCGGCGGCGGTCTGGAACTGACGCTGGCCTGCCATTACCGCGTTGTCGGCGACAGCCCGAAGATTCAACTGGGCCTGCCCGAGATCAAGGTCGGCCTCTTCCCCGGCGGCGGCGGCACCCAGCGCCTGACGCGCCTGATCGGCGTCCAGGCCGCCATGATGGCCATGAGCGAGGGCAAGTCCTTCCGCCCCAACGACGCCAGGGGCGCCGGCATCGTCAACGAGGTCGTGCCGGTCGGCGGCGAGGTCGAGGCCGCCAAAGCGTGGATCAAGGGCGGCGGCAAGGCCGTCCAGCCGTGGGACGACAAGTCGTTCAAACTCCCCGGCGGCGGCCCCTACCACCCGGCCGGCATCCAGAATTTCCTCGTCGGCAACGCCATGCTGCGCAAGCAGTCCTACGGCAACTACCCGGCCGTGCTGAACCTGATGAAGGCGGTCTACGAAGGCGTTCAGGTCCCCATGGACGCCGCCCTGCGCATCGAGACCCGCTACTTCATCAAGACCCTGATGACCCCGCAGGCCCAGGGCATGATCCGCAGCCTGTTCCTGTCCAAGCAGGAGCTCGACAAGGGCGCCGTCCGCCCGGCCGGCGTGCCGAAGTCCGACCCGAAGAAGGTCACCGTCATCGGCGCCGGCATGATGGGCGCCGGCATCGCCTATGTGCAGGCCATGGCCGGCATCGAGACCATCCTCATCGACCGCGACCAGGAGAGCGCCGACAAGGGCAAGGCCCACGTCGAGGAGCTGCTCAAGAAGCGCTTGTCGCGCGGCCAGCTGACGCAGGAGAAGTTCGACGCCCTGCTCGCCTCGGTCACCGCCACCACCGACTACGACCTGATCAAGGGCTCGGACCTCGTCATCGAGGCGGTGTTCGAGAACCGCGAGATCAAGGCCGAGGTCACCAAGCGCGCCGAGGCCCAGCTCGAGCCGGGCGCCGTGTTCGGCTCCAACACCTCGACCCTGCCGATCACCGGCCTCGCCGAGGCCTCGGTGCGGCCCGAGGACTTCATCGGCATTCACTTCTTCTCGCCCGTCGACAAGATGATGCTGGTCGAGATCATCCTCGGCGAAAAGACCGGCGAGGCGGCGATCGCGAAGTCCCTCGACTATGTGATGAAGATCAAAAAGACCCCGATCGTCGTCAACGACGGCCGCGGCTTCTACACCTCGCGCTGCTTCGGCACCTATGTCGCCGAGGGTCTGGCCATGCTCGAGGAAGGCTACGCCCCCGCCCTGATCGACAACATCGGCCGCATGACCGGCATGCCGCGCGGCCCGCTGGAGATGCACGACGACGTGGCGCTCGACCTCTCGGTCAAGATCGCCAAACAGACGAAGGAAGACCTCGGCGACGCCTACGAACCCCTGCCGGGCTGGAAGATCGTCCAGACCATGGTCGAGGACCTCGGCCGCTACGGGCGCAAGAACGGCAAGGGCTTCTACGACTACGACAGCAAGCCCAAGAAGCTCTGGTCCGGCCTGGCCGACCTGGCCCCGGTGAAGATCAATGACTCCACCCCGGAGATGGTCGAGGACCAGAAGCAGCGCCTGCTCTACCGCCAGGCCATCGAGGTCGCCCGTTGCTGGGAAGAGGGCGTCATCGACGACCCGCGCGAGGCCGACGTCGGCGCCATCCTGGCCTGGGGCTTCGCCCCCTGGACCGGCGGCCCGATCACCCTGATCGACCAGACCGGGCTGAAGGCCTTCGTCGAACAGGCGGACGCCTATGCGGCGAAATACGGCGACCGCTTCTCCCCGCCGCAGCTCCTGCGCGACATGGCCGAGCAGGGCCGCACCTTCTACGGCGACTTCGCCGGCAAGCAGAAGGCGGCGGCCTAGGATGATCCGGACGGGTCAGAGGTTCACCACCTCGAACCCGTCCTCGGCCTGCAGCCGCTCCGCCAGCACCGCGCGGTGGCAGCCCGCGTGATCCGCCTCGAAGCAGAGCAGGGCGGTTGGCCGGTCCCTGGCGATCTCGCGCAGCCGCTCGAACGCCAGCTGCGACGGCGGCTCCTGCATGTGGTTGGCGAAGATCTCCCGCATCTCGCCGATGTGGCCCTTCCGCGCGGCGTCGCGTCCGGCCTTGGGCGTGCCGAGGTCGCGCAGGTGGACATATTCGATCCCGGCTTCCGCCAGACTCGAACCCAGCACCGTCTTCGAAAAGCCCGCCCGCCGCGAGGCCGCCACCGCGCGCACATCGGCCAGGACCTTCACCCCCGCCGCCTTCAGCCGATCGATCACCGCCGCCTGCGGCTCGCCCTCATAGCCGATGGTGAACAGCTTCATTCCGGCCCCATCCCCGGCACGGCCCCGGCCTCGATCGCGGTGTCGACGCAGGCCTGCCGTTCGGCCTCGAACCGCTCCGGTTCGGCAACGCTCATGGCTCCCAAGGCGATCTTGATACCCGTGAGAGCCGCGCCATCGTCGTCGGGCGCCCCCGCCTCCTCGGCCCGGCCCTCCCACCAGTCACGGATGAACCAGGTCGGGCCGGCGACATGGCCGCCGTCGCGCGCCGCGTCCTCGATCAATATCTCCATATGCGCGCGGCAGGCCTGCGCCTGCTCCAGCGACGGCTCGGCAAGGGTCAGGGCGAGCAGGGCGGAAAGGATCATCGACGGCTCCTGTATCTCTCCAAACTTGACGCAGGCCCGATCATAAGGCGAGTCCGGTTTCCGCCAGAACCAGGAACCGTCAGATGCGCCGCACCCTCCTTCTCGCCCTTCTGCTTTCGGGCGCGGCCGCTTCCGCCGCCGCCCAGGACCTGCTGATCCGCGGCGGGCCGATCTACACCGGCGCCGAGACCGCGCCGACCGCCGAGGTGGTGCAGGTCCGCGACGGCCGCATTGTCTATGTCGGCGCCGCGGCCGACGCTCCGGCCGCCGACCGCCTTGAGGTCATCGACCTCGAGGGCGCCGCCCTGTTCCCCGGCTTCACCGACGGCCACGCCCACCTCGACGGCATCGGCTGGCGCGAACTGACGCTGAACCTCGAGGGTGCGGCCTCGGTCGCCGAGGCCATGGTCCGCCTGACCGCCTGGGCCGCGGCCCATCCCGACGGACCCATCATCGGCCGTGGCTGGATTGAGACCCATTGGCCCGAGGCGCGCTTCCTGACCGCCGCCGACCTCGACGCCGCCGCCCCCGGGCGCGTGGTGTTGCTCAGCCGCGCCGACGGCCACGCCGTGGTCGCCTCCAGCGCCGCCCTCGCCGCCGCCGGCATCACCGCCGACACCGCCGCGCCCGCCGGCGGCGAAATCCTCAAGGACGACAGCGGCCGACCCAGCGGCCTGCTGGTCGACGCCGCCGAGCAGCTGGTCTCCGGTCTGATGCCGCAAGCCGATCCAGCCGCGCTGCGCGAGGCCTACCGCTCCGGCTTCCGCGTCGAGGCCGAATACGGCTGGACCGGCGTTCACTTCATGAGCGCGCCCTGGCGCGACATCCCCCTGCTGGAGCAGATGGCCGAGGCGGGCGAGGCGCCTCTGCGGGTCTACAACAGCATCACCCCCGACGGCGCGGCCGAGCTGATCGCCGGCGGCCCGCGCAGCGTCGCCGACGGCCGGATCATTACCCGGGCCATCAAATACTACGCCGACGGCGCGCTCGGATCGCGCGGCGCCGCCCTGTTCGAGCCCTACGCCGACCGGCCGGACACCACCGGCCTGATGCAGATCGGCGAGCAGGAAATCGTGCCGCTGTACCAGGCGGCGCTGAAGGGCGGCATCCAGATCGCCACCCACGCCATCGGGGACCGCGGCAACGCCTCGGTGATGGAGTGGTATCAGCAGGCGCTGACGGGAGTCGCGCCCGAGGATCGGCCCGACGGCGCCGATGTGCGCTGGCGTATCGAGCACGCCCAGATCCTGCGGCCGTCGGACTATCACTGGTTCGTCGACCTGCCGATCATCGCCTCCATGCAGCCCAGCCACGCCATCGGCGACCTGCATTTCGCGCCGGCCCGGCTCGGCGACGAGCGACTGGACGGAGCCTATGCCTGGCACAGCCTCGTCGATCGCGGCGTCATCGTGGTCGGGGGTTCGGACGCGCCCGTGGAACGCGGCGCGCCGCTGATCGAATTCTACGCCGCCGTGGCCCGCCGCGACCTGCAGGGCTTCCAGGGCGCCGACTGGCGGCCGCAAGAGGCGGTGGACCGCCAGACGGCCCTGAAGATGTTCACCCTCTGGCCGGCGTACGCCAGCTTCCGGGAGGACGAACTGGGCACCATCGAGGTCGGCAAGCGGGCCGATTTCACCGCCTTCGACGTCGATCTGATGACCGCGCCGGTCGCCGATATTCCCAAGGGCCACGCCGTGCTGACGGTGGTGGACGGCGTCGTCGTCCACCGCGCCGACTAGAACGTCTTTCGCACCCGGATCTGGAAGAAGGTTCGCGGGTCGATGTAGCGGTGCTCGACATAGGCGATCGGGCGGGCCGGCGTGCGATCGGCATAGACGGTGCGCTCGACGTCGAAGTCGTCCCAGATGTTGACCTGGGCGCGGATCGCCAGCGTCTCGGTCGGCTTGTACTCGGCCCAGGCCTCGAAATAGTCGTGGCCGCGCCAGCCCGAGGTCTGGTCCGGATCATAGCTCCATTGCCCGGTGAGCAGCGGAATGTAGGCGGCGCCGTACTGCAGCTTCCAGCGGGTGATGTCCTGCTCCCACGAGATCACCGCCTGGCTGGCGCGGACGTTCGAGATCGGACGGATCTCGCCGGTGGTCGGATCGGTGACCTCGCTGTGGTTCCAGGTGTTGCGGAAGCGGAACATGCCGCCGGCGACGCCCAGCTTGTCGGTGGGTATGGCGATGTTGAGATTCAGCTGATCGAGGGTCGCATCGCCGATGTTCCCGACGGCGGAGAGGCCCTGATCCAGCGGAATGACGTCGAGCGCGTCGCTGATTTCGTCGTGGCGCAGACCGATGCTGACGATGCCGTCGCCCCAGAAGCGGCGCTCGTAGATCACTTCGCTGATCCAGCGCTGCTCCGGCTCCAGGTCGACGTTGCCGCCGAACACGTTCTCGTCGTCGAGATCGGCCGACGCCGCGAAGTCGCCGAAGTCGAGCTGGCCGACCTCGCGCTCGAAACGCACCCGCACCTGGTTGTTGGCCATCGGCGTCCAGGTGGCGAGGAATCGCGGCTTGGCGAAGAAGAAGCTCTTTTCCTGATCCGCATCGCCGGACTGGCTGATGGTCGAGCTCTCCAGCCGCAGGCCGCCCTCGAGGGTCAGGTCGGGGCGGACGCGCCAGGTGCCCTTGCCGAACAGCTCGCCCCGCGTCTCCTCGACCTTGACCGAGGCCGAGGGCAGGGGAACCGGCGTTCCGCCGACGGTGAAGGCCTGGTCGACCTCCAGCATGTTGTAGGCGACCTCGCCGCCGCCCTCGAAGGTCAGGGCGTCCGATTTCTCGAAGCGCAGCAGTCCGCGGAGGATCGATTCGGAGGCTTCGCCTTCGGCGCTGAAGGCCTGTTCGGGATCGTCGACGCCGCCAAGCTCGGTGTTCGAGGTCGAGAGCGACTCGAAGGAATTCCACTCGTGGATCAGGCGGGTTTCCAGTTTCAGCCGGTCGCTCAACGGCCGGGTGTAGACCGCGCCCACCTCGCCGCCGTCGCCGTCCTCCGCATAGAGGCTTTCGCGGCGGACGCCGGTCGCGGTCTGCAGGTTGATCGCCTCGAAGTCGTTGACGCCGTAGCGGGCGGTCAGGTCGATCTTGCCGCCCAGGAAGGGGGCCGCGTAGTTGCCCCGGGCCGACTGGCCGCCGCCCCAGGAGTCGTTGAAATAGTCCTCGCTGCGGATCACGGCGCCGTTGGCGTCAGTGCGGACCACCGGACCCGTGCCGTTGGCGTCGCTCATCGAGAGGCCGTCGCTGAGGGTGACGCCCCAGGTGCGTTCGCCCTCGCGGGCGGTGAATTGGTAGGAGCCGTTGAACTGGTCGCGGCCGCCCTCGAAGAAATAGCCGGCGCCGGTGACGATCGACTGACGCGTGTTCTCGGTCTTGAGGATGACGTTCACGACAACCGAATAGCCCTGCATGTCGATGCCGGGAGCGCCGCCGCGGATCAGTTCGATGCGCTCGACCTGGCTGGCGGACGTGCGCGACAGGACGTTAGAGCCGGTGTCGTTCTTGGAGGCGGGGCGGGCGTTGTTGATCAGGATGTTGCCGACCGCGCCCTCGAAGCCGCGGCTGCCCGAGCCGTCGTTGATCGAAAAGCCCGGCACCCGATTGACCATGTCGAGGGCCGTGTTCGGACGCTGGTCGGCGAAGAAGTCGGGGGTGAAGACCAGCACGCCCTGCTGCACGGCGTCGGTCTGCGGATCCTGGCTTGTCGGACCGGTCGGAACCGGGGCCTGCGCCACCTGCGGCTCGGGGCCATCCGACGAGGTCTGGGCCGCGGCCATCCCTCCGGTGAGCAGGATGGCCGTGGTGGCCAGCAGGATGGTCTTGGTCATGGCAGGATTCCCCTCGTCGTGTGACGAAGGTGTGGCGTCCTGAGGCTGGTCGCTCCAGTTACAAGACGGCAAGGTGGATTAAATCTCAGACATCATTACAGGGATGTCATGCTGATGTTCTTATAGAGGCCGCAAATTTGCCCTCTATGTTTGACAAGACAGGTAATCGCGGCGAGCTGACTTGATTATCTTTTGTCTTGCTTGACGCGCGGATGAAATTGGACGCCGGGGCCGGCGTTGACCCGGTAGACTCCGAACAGGGGAGTCTACCGTCTATCTCGTCTACCTCGTCTACCTGAGCGGTCCGCGTCATCCGGCCAGACTGACACGTCCCTGCGTCAATTCCGGACGTAGGCTCAGACGGCCGTGCCACCCACCGTCAGGCCGCCGATCTTGAGGCTGGGCTGGCCGATGCCGACCGGAACGCCCTGGCCCGCCTTGCCGCAGACGCCGACGCCGGGGTCGAAGGCGAAGTCGTCGCCGATCATCCGCACGTGCTGCAGCGCCGTGGCGCCGTCGCCGATCAGGGTGGCGCCGCGCACCGGGGCGGTGATCCTTCCGTCCTCGATCAGATAGGCCTCGGTGCATTGGAAGACGAACTTCCCGTTGGTGATGTCGACCTGTCCGCCGCCGAAATTGGCCGCGTAGAGGCCGCGCTTCGTCGAGGCGATCATGTCGGCCTGCGAGTCCCTGCCGCCCTCCATGAAGGTGTTGGTCATGCGCGGCATCGGCATGTGGGCGAAGGACTGGCGCCGGCCGTTGCCGGTGGCCTTGGCGCCGAGCTGGCGGGCCGACAAGCGGTCAGGCATCAGCCCAACCATGATGCCGTCCTCGATCAGCACGGTGCGCGAGGTCGGCGTGCCTTCGTCGTCGAAGCTGAGCGAGCCGCGCCGACCGGCGATCGAGCCGTCGTCGACGACGGTGACGCCCGGGGAGGCCACGCGCTGGCCCATCTTGCCGGTGAACACCGACGAGCCCTTGCGGTGGAAATCGCCCTCGAAGCCGTGGCCGATCGCCTCGTGCAGCAGCACGCCGGGCCAGCCGGCGCCGAGCACTACGTCCATCTCCCCGGCCGGG
>DASRXE010000041.1:0-11209 GCA_035654315.1 Brevundimonas sp. | reverse complement strand
CGAGCGAGTCAGCGCCCAGGTCGTCGATGAAGCTGGCCTTTTCAACGACCTTTTCCGGATCGGCGTCCAGGTGGTCGATGACGATCTTGCGGACGCGTTCCAGGGTGTCGGACATGGGTGTCTCTGCTCGTTGGGCCGCCGTGGCGGCTGTTGTCTCAGTCTTTGCCGTATGACGACGGCGACGGCTGCGCAAGCCTTCAACGAAGACTCAGGCGAACCGGTTGCGTGGGCTTTAGCACAGGCGGGGCGGGGGGAAATAGGGTGATGACGCGAGGTCTTGGTCAGCGAACTGGAATAATTCGAGTTTTTCGGTCAGGATATCGCCATGCCCAACATCCGCGTCTCCTCCGCCGAATTCCTCAAGTCCTACGGCCGCATCAGCGACGCCGCCGTTCGCGAACCGGTGTCGATCACCAGTCACGGACGGGAGCGGCTGGTGCTGATGTCGGCGGAGGAATACCGGCGGCTGAAGAGGAACGATCGAGTCGCGCTCCATCCGTCCCAGCTCAGCGACGAGGACATCCGCGCGCTGGAGGAGATGGAGTTCCCTGAAGAAGGGCGTCAGTACGACCACGAAGTCGCTTCGTGATCATTCCGACGGTCCGGCCCGGCCTGGTGCTCAGTTATAGCTATCTGTGGTGGGACCAGGCGCGGCGCGGTCAGGAAGAAGGCGGCAAGGATCGCCCCGCTGTCGTGGTGCTGACAACGGAAGACAAGGGCCGCGGCCTGGTCGTGACCATCGCGCCGATCACCCACCTCGCGCCCGGCGAAGCGCGGTTTTGTGTGGAGATGCAGGCGGACACCAAGGCCCGCCTGGGACTGGACGCCAGCCCGTCCTGGATCATCACGAACGATCTGAACCGGTTCACCTGGCCGGGATACGATCTGCGGCCGATCCGCCGGGGGTCCGACCGTTGTGAGTTCGGAATCCTGCCCACGGCCCTTCTCCGGAGGGTGCGCGACGGTGTTCTTACAGCGGCGCGCGAGGGACGCCTCAGGACGACCCCGCGCTGACCCCTCAGATCATCGCCATACCGCCGTTGACGTGCAGGGTCTGGCCGGTGACGTAGGCGGCTTCGTCCGAGGACAGATAAACGGCGGCGGCGGCGATATCGTCGCCCTCGCCGAGCCGGCCGAGCGGGATGTTCTTCAGGATGGTCTCGCGCTGCTGGTCGTTGAGCACGTCGGTCATCGGCGAGGCGATGAAGCCGGGGGCGATGCAGTTCACCGTGATGCCGCGGCTGCCGACCTCCTGGGCGAGCGACTTGGAGAAGCCGATCATGCCGGCCTTTGAGGCGGCGTAGTTGGTCTGGCCCGGGTTGCCGGTGACGCCGACCACCGAGGTGACGCCGATGATGCGGCCCGAGCGGCGCTTCATCATGCCCTTCATGGCGGCGCGCGAGAGGCGGAAATAGGATTCCAGATTGATCTTGATGACGTCCTGGAAGTCCTCGTCCTTCATCCGCATCAGCAGGCCGTCCTTCGTGATGCCGGCGTTGGCGACGAGGATGTCCAGAGGTGCGCCGGCGGCTTCCTCGGCGCGGGCGATCAGGCCGTCGACGGAGGCAGCGTCAGACAAGTTGGCGGCGGCGGCGAAGGCGCGCTCGCCGAGTTCCTTCGCCAGATCCTGAAGCACGGCCTCGCGGGTGCCGGAGAGGACGACGGTCGCGCCCTGGGCATGCAGGGCGCGGGCTACGGCGCCGCCGATGCCGCCCGTGGCGCCGGTGACGAGGGCGGTCTTGCCGGTGAGATCAAACATGGCGGGCTCCGAAGAGTGATTGGTGGCTAGTGATTAGTGATTAGTGGTTGCGGCGTTGCGATTGGGGTCGGGCCCGATGCACCAAGCGCGGTCCAACCACTAATCACTAACCACTAACCACTCAGAGCGACTTCGCGAACGCTTCCAGCTCTTCTGGCGTGTTCAGCGACAGGCTCTCCGCGTCGGGCGCGATGCGTTTGGCCATGCCGGTCAGGACCTTGCCGGAGCCGATCTCGGCGAAGCGGGTCACACCCCCCTCGCCCGCCATCCACTCCATGCTCTCGCGCCAGCGGACGCGGCCGGTGACCTGTTCGATCAGCAGGCGGCGAATGACCTCGGGATCGGTCTCTGGGCGGGCGGTGACATTGGCGACGACGGGAACGGCGGGGGCGACGATGGCCGCTTCGGCCAAAGCGGTCGCCATCTCGTCGGCGGCGGGCTGCATCAGCGGGCAGTGGAAGGGCGCCGAGACGTTCAGAGGGATGGCGCGGGCGCCCAGTTCCCTGGCCTTCTCAATGGCGCGGTCGACGGCCGCCTTCTCGCCGGAGATGACGATGTTGCCGGCGTTGTTGTCGTTGGCGACGACGCAGACGCCGACTTCGGAACCCGCTTTGGCCGCCTCCTCGGCTAGGGCGAGGTCGGTCTTCGGGCCGATCAGGGAGGCCATGGCGCCGCGGCCGACGGGAACCGCGCGCTGCATGGCCTGACCGCGCAGTCTGAGCAGGCGGGCCGTGTCGGAGAGCGAGATCGCGCCGGCGGCGCACAGCGCCGAGTATTCACCGAGCGAATGGCCGGCGACGAAGGCGGCGCGGGTCACATCCACGTCAAACTCGACCTTGAGCACCCGCGCGGCGGCCAGCGAGACGGCCATCAAGGCCGGCTGGGCGTTCTCGGTCAGGGTCAGCTGGTCCTCGGGGCCTTCGCGCATCAGCTGGCTGAGCTTCTGGCCGAGCGCGTCGTCGATCTCGGCATAGACCTCACGCGCGCTGGCGAAGGCGTCGGCGAGCGCGGCGCCCATCCCGACCGACTGGCTGCCTTGGCCGGGGAACAGCAGGGCGAGGGTCATGGCGGGGGCTCCGTTGAATCGTGGGGCGGAGGGTTAGGACGATCGCCCGATGCGGGCAAGCTTCCGCCTTCGGAACACAGGGCGTGCCCGGCTGGTTCATCACAAGGAACACGAAGGAATCACAAAGGACACGACGGAGCTGGTGGGCCCGCAGCTCCCGTCAGGGAGGCGCAAGATATTCGCGGCAAGGGCCGCGGAGACCTGGGGCAAGCCCTGCTCCCGTCGTGTTCTTCGTGCCCCTTCTTCGTGTCTTTGTGATGAACCAGGGAGGCCTGCTTCGCGCGCGAAACCCGGGATGGGCCCTTCGGCGTCTAGAACAGCACGGCGGGGTTCATGATGCGGTGCGGGTCGAGGGCGGTGCGGATGGCCTGCATGGCGCGGATTTCCACGGGAGTCTTGTAGCGGCGGGCCTCTTCCGTCTTGAGGCGGCCGAGGCCGTGTTCGGCGGAGATGGAGCCGTCGTAGCGGGCGACGATGTCGTGGACGATCTGAGAACCCTCGGCCCAGCGGGCGAGGAAGGCGGGGCGGTCGCCGCCCGGCGGGCAGAGGACGTCGTAGTGCAGGTTGCCGTCGCCGACGTGGCCGAAGGCGCTGACCCGGGCGCCGGGGAGGAAGCGTTCGACGGCGGCGGTGGCTTCGTCGAGGAAATCGGGGATGCGGGAGACCGGGACGGAGACATCGTGCTTCCAGCCGCCGCCTTCGGGCTTCTGGGCGGCGGATTGCTCCTCACGGACCTTCCAGAAGGCGGCGCGTTGGGCGTCGTTCTGGGCGATCGAGGCGTCGGTGATCAGGCCGGTGTCGAAGGCGTGGGTCAGCAGCCGCTCCATGGCGGCGTCGGCGGCGCCGGGCTCGCCGGAGACCAGCTCGATCAGGACGTACCAGGGCGGGGTCGAGTCAAGCGGCTCGCGCGTGTCCGGAATGTTGGCGAGCACGAAGGCCATGCCGAGGCGCTTCATCAGCTCGAAGGCCTCGACGCCGCCGCCGGTCTCGGCCTTGGCGCGCGCGAGAAGCTCGATCGCGGCGGGCGGACTGTCGAGGCCGACCATGGCCGTGGCGCGGGAGCGCATGACGGGGAACAGCTTGAGCGTGGCGGCGGTGACCACGCCCAGGGTGCCCTCGGCCCCGATCAGCAGCTGTTTCAGGTCGTAGCCGGTGTTGTCCTTGCGCAGGCGTTTGAGGCCGTGGAAGACCTCGCCGTCGGGCAGGACGGCCTCAAGACCCAGCACCAGGTCGCGCATGACGCCGTAGCGCAGCACCGCCGTGCCGCCGGCGTTGGTGGAGATCACGCCGCCGATGGTGGCGCTGCCCTCGGCGGCGAGGCTGAGCGGGAACATGCAGTCAGCGGCGGCGGCGGCCTGCTGGGCTTCCAGAAGGGTGACGCCGGCCTCGACGGTCATGGCGTCGTCCAGCGGGGTCACGTCGCGGACGGCGCGCAGCCTGCGGGTTGAGAGGAGGACCTCGCCATGGGGAATCTGGCCGCCGACAAGGCCGGTGTCGCCGCCCTGGGGGACGAGGGCGACGCGGTGTTCGGCGCAGACGCGGACGGCGGCGGCGACCTGCTGCGTCGAGCGGGGGGTGAGCATCAGCGGGGTGTGGCCGGTCCAGCGGTTGCGCCACTCGGTCAGCCAGGGGGCGATCTCGGCCGGATCGTCGGTCCAGCCGCCCTCGCCGAGGGCGGACTTGAGAGCGGCGAGGGCTTTGGCGGACGGCGCGGTCATGAAGCCGGTTGTGTCAAAGTCGTGGGCGCGGTGGAAGGGCCAAGCTAGGATCGCGGCCATGTCCTCTCCCCTGCCCGCCCCCGTGCCGTGCGTCGGCGTCGTCTGCCTGCGCGGCGACGAGGTGCTGCTGATCCGGCGCGGGCGGCCGCCGCGACAGGGCGAGTGGAGCCTGCCGGGCGGCCGGATCGAACCGGGCGAGCGGGCGGTGGATGCGGCCTTGCGGGAACTGCGTGAGGAGACCGGGGTGGAGGCGCAGATCATTGGGCTGATCGACGTGGTCGACGGGCTCTTTCCGGAGGCGGGGCGGCACTATGTGCTGATCGACTACGCGGCGCGCTGGGTTTCGGGCGAGCCGGTGGCGGGCGACGACGCAGCGGAGGCCCAATTCGTGGCGCTGGACCGGGTCGCGAGCCTGGTCGACTGGGCCGAGACGCGGCGGGTGATCGCGCTGGCGGCGGAGCGCTGAACGGCGAAGATTACAGGGATGTCATCTTTCGTATGTCTGGTTTCGCTGGCGGGCGGGCCGTCGGGTGCTAACCTGAGCGGGACAGGGAGATATCATGGACACTTCGCTTATTTTCACCGCCGCCTTGGTCGCACTGGCCTTTGTGCTGCTGTTCAGCGTTGTGAAGATCGTGCCGCAAGGGCGCGAATTCACGATCGAACGCTTTGGCAAATACACGCGGACGCTGTCGCCGGGCATCAGCATCCTGACCCCCTTCGTGGAGCGGGTCGGGCGCCGCATGAACATGATGGAGCAGGTCCTCGACGTGCCCCAGCAGGAAGTCATCACCAAGGACAACGCCATGGTGAAGGTCGACGCCATCGTCTTCATCCAGGTGATGGAGGCCTCGGCCGCCGCCTATCGGGTCGAGAACCTGCCCTACGCCATCACCCAGCTGTGCATGACCAACCTGCGCACCGTGGTCGGTTCGATGGAGCTGGACGAGGTGCTGTTCCAGCGCGACTCGATCAACTCGCGGCTGCTGACCGTCATCGATGCCGCGACCGAACCGTGGGGCGTCAAGGTCAACCGGATCGAGATCAAGGACCTGACCCCTCCGGCCGACATCACCAACGCCATGGCCCGGCAGATGAAGGCGGAGCGTGAGAAGCGCGCCGTGATCACCGAGGCCGAGGGCGAGAAACAGGCCGCCATCGCCCGCGCCGAGGGGGCCAAGCAGTCGGCCATCCTGCAGGCCGAGGGCCGCAAGGAAGCCGCCTTCCGCGACGCCGAGGCCCGCGAGCGCGAGGCCGAGGCCGAGGCCAAGGCGACGGCCATGGTGTCCGAGGCCATCGCCCGCGGCGACGTCAACGCCATCAACTACTTCGTGGCCCAGAAATACGTCGAGGCCTTCGCCGAACTGGCTCGCAACCCGACGCAGAAGACGGTCATCGTGCCGGCGGAAATGTCCGGACTGGTGGGCACCATCGCCGGCCTGGGCGAGCTGGTCGGACTGGCCAAGGACCAGCAGCAGGGCCGCACCGACCTGCGAGCGGCCGCGGCTCCGCGGGCCACGCCGCCGGCGCCGCCCCGTCCCCCGCGTCCGCCCCGTGGCGGCGGTTCGGTTCCGGGGACCTAGGCCATGGAGGCGCTGATCGATCTGCACGCCGCCCAGCCGTACTGGATCTGGCTCGCCATCGGCGTGCTCCTGCTGGCGGTGGAAGCCGCCTTCTCGACCGAATGGCTGTTGTGGCCGGCGGTGGCGGCGGGGGTGGTGGCGGTCGTCACCGCGCTCGGCCTGCCGCTCGGTCCGCTGGGCGAGGTGGCGCTGTTCGCGGCCCTGACGGTCGTGGCGACGCTGCTTTCGCGCCGGCTGATCCAGCGGGTCAATCCGTCGGACAGCCCCGACATCAACGCCCGCGACAGCCGTCTCGTCGGCCAGCGGGCGCGGGTGGTTGAGGCTTTCGTCGACGGGCGCGGCCGGGTGTTCGTCTCGGGATCCGAATGGGTCGCAGAGATCGACGGCGCCACGCCCTTGCCGGGCGAGAGCGTCATCGTCGAGAGCGTAGAGGGATCGAGGCTGCGGGTGCGGGCCGCCTAACCCTTCATCTCGTCGATGCCGCGATTCGCCAGGCCGTCGGCGCGTTCGTTGAGTTCGTGCCCGGCGTGGCCCTTGACCCAGTGCCATTTGACGTCGTGGCGGGCGCGGGCCGCGTCGAGACGCTTCCACAGGTCCTCGTTCTTGACCGGCTTCTTGTCGGCGGTCTTCCAGCCGCGCGCCTTCCAGCCCCGGATCCATTCGGTGATGCCGGTCATGACGTATTTGCTGTCGGTGTGCAGGTCGACGCGACATGGCCGGGTCAGGGCCTCCAGCGCCATGATGGCGGCCATCAGCTCCATGCGGTTGTTGGTGGTCAGCGCCTCGCCGCCCCACAGCTCCTTCTCGTGACCGCCGCCGGTCTGGAGCACGGCGCCCCAGCCGCCGGGACCCGGATTGCCGCGACAGGCGCCGTCGGTGTGGATGATCACGTGACTCATGCGCGCGTCCCTAACAGGTTCGCTTGGCGTCGCGCCACTGAACGGCCTATATGCGGCGGAAGAGTTTGAGCGGGTCGGGCGAGACCCGGAACAGGAGACATCTCGTGGGTTCTTTCAGCATCTGGCACTGGGCCATCGTCGCCGTCATCGTGCTGCTGCTGTTCGGCGGCCGCGGCAAGCTGTCGGGCCTGATGGGCGATGCCGCCAAGGGGGTCAGGGCGTTCCGTGACGGCCTCAAGGACACCGACGAGGAAAAGCCGCGCGACGAACGCGCCGGCGCCCTGCCGCGCACCGAGGCCGAAAAAGAAGACCTGAAGCAATAGTCGCATCGCGTCGGAGAGACTGACGGATGGGTGGACTTGGCCCCGGAATCGGCGGGCTCGAAATCCTTGTCATCGGCCTGGTGGCCCTGCTGGTCGTGGGGCCGAGGGACCTGCCCCTGCTGATGCGCAAGGTCGGCAAGGCGATGGCCAAGGCGCGCGCCATGGCCAACGAGTTCCGCTCGAGCTTTGACGAAATGGCGCGACAGTCGGAGCTCGACGAACTGCGCAAGGAGGTCGAGGCGCTGCGCACCGGCCAGGGCATGGTGCCGCTGGGGGCGGAAGCCGACGCGGCCTTTCGCGACATCCGCGACGATCTGAACAAGCCGCTGTTGACGCCGGTCGACCACCCCTCCCTGACCGGACCGGACGAGTGGCCGGACAGCCCGCCGGTGATGGAGCCTCTTGAGTCCGCGGTTGAGGCGAAAGCCCCGCCGGAAGCCAAGGCGAAGCCGCGCGCCAGATCGGCCGCCAAATCCCCCGCCAAGACGTCTGCCGCCAAGTCGGCCTCGGTCAAGACGGCTTCGGTCAAGACGGCTTCGGTCAAGACGGCCGGCGGCAAGTCCAAGCCCATTCGCGCCAGGAAGGTGGACCTGTGAGCCGGTCCGATCGTGACGAGGACGAGATCGAGGCGTCGCGGGCGCCATTGATGGATCACCTGATCGAGCTGCGCGGCCGGTTGGTGATTTGCGTGGTCGCCTTCGTGCTCGGCTTCATTCTGTGCTTCGCCTTCTCGGAGCCCCTGTACATCTTTCTGGTCAAGCCGTTCGCGGCCGCCGCGGCCTTCCACACGGCCGTTGGCCCCGGCGGCCATGTCTCGCCGCTGGACCTGATCCTCGGCACGGCGGGATTGAAGGCCCTGCCGGTCGTCGACGGCCAGATGGTCAATCTCATCTACACGGCGCCGCTGGAAATCCTGTTCACCAAGATGAAGCTGGCCGGCTTCGGGGCCGTGGTGGTGACCTTCCCCATCCTGGCGTGGCAGCTGTACCGCTTCGTCGCCCCAGGGCTGTACCGTAACGAAAAAGGCGCCTTCCTGCCCTTCCTGCTCGCGGCGCCGCTGCTGTTCCTGCTCGGCGCGGCGCTGGTCTATTTCGTCATGCTGCCGTTCGTCATGTGGTTCTCGCTGAGCCAGCAGATCGCCGCCGCCGGCGTGTCGGCCGAATTGCTGCCCAAGGTGTCGGACTATCTGAACCTCGTTACGGCCCTTCTGCTGGCCTTCGGCCTGTGCTTCCAGCTGCCGGTGGTGATGACCCTGCTGGGCCTGGCGGGAATCATCAGTTCGAAGGTCATGGCCGAAGGCCGGCGCTACGCCATTGTGGGGGTCGTCGTGCTCGCGGCGATCGTGACGCCGCCCGATCCGATCAGCCAGCTCATGCTCGCGATCCCGCTGGTGCTGCTCTACGAAGTGTCAATCTGGTGCGTGCGGTTGATTGAGCTGCGGCGCAGGAAAGCGGACGCGGCCGAGAGCGTCGCCTGACGCGTTAGGTCCCCCGTAACGACCGCCCATTAAATTCTCCCGCGAACGGGAGAGCGGATCATGGCCCTGGCTGATCTTTGCGACGGCATTCTGGCGCGCAGCGAGGTCGTCGCCGACGACGTGCTGGCCCTGCGTCGCGCCGTCTTTGGCGAGATCACCGTCACCCCGGATGAGATCGAGGCGCTGTTCCGCATTGACGAGGGCACGGAGAAGCGGGCGCCGGAATGGCGCGCCCTTTTCGTCGAGGCGCTGACCGACTGGCTGGTTCGTCAGCAGGAGCCCGCCGGCTACATCACCGAGGTCCAGGCGGACTGGCTCATCAAGCGGATAGGAGCCGACAACCGCGTGCGCAACGGCACCGAGCTGGAAATCGTCATCCGGGTGCTGGAGCTGGCCGACGCGGCGCCCGCATCCATCGCCGCATTTGGCCTGTCGCTGGTGACCCGGGCCGTCGTCGAGAACGACGGCGTCATCACGGCGGACGAGGTCGAGCGCATGCGGCGCCTGATGTTCGCCCCATCGGGCCCGGGCCGGCTGGCCATTTCGCGCGAGGAGGCCGAGGCGCTGTTCGACCTCAACGACGCGACGCGCGGAGCCGCCAACGACCCGGCCTGGACCGACTTCTTCAAGCGCGCGGTCGGCAACGCCGTGACAGCCGCCGCCGGGTGGGCTCCACCCGGTCGCGAGGAAGCCCTGCGCCGCGAGCGATGGCTGGCCGATCCGAAGGACGGGATCGGCGCCGCGATGGAGCGCCAGTACGGCAAGATGCCGACTTCGCTCCTTGGCCAGAAACAATACATGTTGAAGCATTTGCCCGCGTGGCTGCACAGGGGCCTGACCGAACCGGCTGCCGAGTCCATTTTCGAGGATCGCCTGGCCGAAAGCGAACGCGCCGCCTCCACCGCCGCTCCCGTCGATCCGGAGGAGGCCCGCTGGCTGCTGGACCGGATTGGCCGCGACGGCGAGTTCGACGTCAACGAGCGCGCCCTCATCGCCTTCCTGCGTGAGATCGCGCCGATCACTGACCCGGCGTTGCGCCCCTTGATCGACCGCTTGGCGGCCTGAAGCGAGGACCGGCCCCCGGAACCGGTCAGCAGCGTGGCCGTTTGCACCGGGTTCCCATTCAGGAGTCCGCCCATGACCAGCCTCACCCGACTGACCGTCGCCGCCTCGATCGGCGCGCTCGCGCTCGCCGCCGCGGCCTGCACGCCGGCGGACAACGACGCCGACACCGCCGCCGAGACCGCGGCCGCCGACGGTGGCGACACGACCACCATCATCGAGCGGGAGGTCCCGGCCGATCCGGTTGTGGTCGAACGCGAGGTGCCCGTCCCGACCCCGCCCGTGGTCGTCGAGGACCGTCGCGAGGGCGACAGCACCACCATCCGCGCCAACGAGGATGGCCTCGAGGTCGAGACGACCAACCGCTGATCCGCCCCGGAATGTGAAAAAGGGCGCCGGACGGTTTTCCGTCCGGCGCCCTCGATCGTCAGCCCCCGCTGTCGATCAGCAGCTGTAGTACATGTCGAATTCGACGGGGTGCGGGTGGAGCTGAAGCCGCAGCACCTCCTCCATCTTCAGCTCGATGTAGCTGTCGATGAAGTCGTCATCCATGACGCCGCCCTTCTTGAGGAAGGCGCGGTCCTTGTCGAGATTGTCCAGCGCCTCGCGCAGCGAGCCGCAGACCTCGGGGATGTTGCCGCGCTCTTCCGGCGGCAGGTCGTACAGGTTCTTGTCGGCGGCCGCGCCCGGGTCGATGCGGTTCTCGATCCCGTCCAGGCCCGCCATCAGCAGGGCCACGAAGGTCAGATAGGGGTTGCCCATCGGATCGGGGAAGCGCGCCTCGATGCGCTTGGCCTTGGGCGATGATACGAACGGAATCCGGATCGAGGCCGAGCGGTTGCGCGACGAATAGGCCAGCTTCACCGGCGCCTCGTAGCCCGGGACCAGCCGCTTGTAGGAGTTGGTGGTCGAGTTGGCGAAGGCGTTGATCGCCTTGGCGTGCTTTATGACGCCGCCGATGTACCACAGGCACATGTCCGACAGGCCGGCGTATTTGTCACCCGCGAACAGCGGCTTGCCGTCACGCCAGATCGACTGGTGCACATGCATTCCCGAGCCGTTGTCGCCGAAGGTCGGCTTGGCCATGAAGGTGGCCGACTTGCCGTAGGCGGCGGCGACGTTGTGGATCACGTATTTATAGAGCTGCAGCCGGTCGGCCATGGTCAGCAGATCGCTGAACCTGAGGCCCAGTTCGTGCTGGGCCGGAGCGACCTCGTGGTGGTGCTTCTCGGGCTGCATGCCCAGGTCGCGCATCACGCCCAGCATCTCGCCGCGGAGGTCCTGGGCGCTGTCGGTCGGATTGACCGGGAAATAGCCGCCCT
>DASRXE010000040.1:0-37237 GCA_035654315.1 Brevundimonas sp. | reverse complement strand
AGCCAGATCGCCGAGAGCTTCAAGACCTACGGCAAACATCTCGGCTTCCGCGTGGCCGTGATCTTCGGCGGCGTGAAATACGGGCCGCAGGAGCGCGCCCTTCAGCAGGGCCTCGACGTGCTCGTGGCCACGCCCGGCCGCCTGCTGGACCATATGCAGCAGAAGACGCTGGACCTGAGCCGCACCGAAATCTTCGTCCTCGACGAGGCCGACCAGATGCTGGACCTCGGCTTCGTCAAGCCGATCCGCCAGATCGTCAGCCGCATCCCGGCCAAGCGCCAGAACCTGTTCTTCTCGGCCACCATGCCGACCGAGATCGGCAAGCTGGCGGGCGAACTGCTGAAGGACCCGGTCAAGGTCCAGGTGACGCCGCAGGCCACCACCGTGCAGCGCATCAACCAGTCGGTGATCCACATCGAACAGGGCCGCAAGCGCGCCCTGCTGACCGAGATGTTCAGCGACCCGACCTTCACCCGCTGCCTGGTCTTCACCAAGACCAAGCACGGCGCCGACAAAGTCGCGGCCTATCTGGAAGCCGGCGGCGTCGAGGCCGGGGCCATCCATGGCAACAAGAGCCAGCCGCAGCGCGAACGCACGCTCGACGCCTTCAAGAAGGGCAAGCTGCGCGTGCTGGTGGCGACCGACATCGCCGCGCGCGGCATCGACGTCGACGGCGTCTCGCATGTCGTCAATTTCGAGCTGCCGTTCGTGCCGGAAGCCTATGTTCACCGCATCGGGCGGACGGCCCGCGCCGGCGCCGACGGCACGGCGATCAGCTTCGTGGCCGGGGACGAGATGAAGCTGCTGCGCGACATCGAGAAGGTCACGCGCCAGAAGATCCCGGCCATCGACCGCCGCAACGACCGCCAGCTGGCCTCGCTGGACGCCTCGATCATGGCGTCGGGCGTCGGCAAGAAGGCGACCATGCCGGAGCGCGAGGAGCGGGACGGACGTGGCGGCCGCGGCCCGGGGCGCAACCGCAACCCGCGCCGCGACGGGGTCAAGCTGGAGGGCGGCGGACAGCCGCACCGGGTCCGCAAGGCCGGCCCCGGCCGCGACGTGCGCCCGACTCCGGAGCGCGCCTATGACCCGATGGCCGGGGAGCGGCCGCGTCAGGCGCATAACGACCCGCGCCACAGCGGCGGCGTCGCGGTTGCGGCCAAGCCGGACGGCGAGATCAAGCGCCGTCCGCGGCGCCGGCGTCCGTCGAACGGCGGGCAGGGCTACGCCAAGGCCTAGGTCCTCGCTCTTCAGCATGACGCCCGCCGGAGCGATCCGGCGGGCGTTGGCGTGTCTGAGGACCCGTTGCTAGGCCTCGGGTATGGGATAGCCGGTGAAGCGTTTGGTCTTCTTCATGAGGACGTGGGTGATGACCTTGTCGACGCCTAGATCGCGCACGATCACGCCTTCGGACAGGGCGATCCACGAAGCCATGTCGGGGACGACGACCTTGATCAGATAGTCGAAGGGGCCGCTGACGTAGGAGGCCTCGACGATCTCGGGGATGTCCGCGATGCCTCTCTCGAAGCGGGCGAGGTCGTCAGGGTGGTGTCCCTTGAGCGAAATCTCGGCGTAGAGGATGAGGCTCGCCTCCATGCTCCACGGGTTGAGACGGGCGCCATAGCCTTCGATGACGCCGGCCTTCTCCAGCCTGCGTATCCGCGCCAGACAGGCGCTCGGCGAAAGCGCGACCTGCTCGGCGAGCGCCTGGTTGGTGATCCGGCCGTCGGCCTGAAGCTTCGCCAGAATGCGGCGGTCGATCCGGTCGAGTTTCGCTAATGCGGCCATGGGGGCATCCTGCCGCATGAACTGCGGATTCCACAGAGGTCTTCCGTCACACCGGCGCTGCGTCCTGGCCTAGCCTTCCCGTCAACGCCGCAGAGGTTGCGGCCGGACAACGGAGGCGACCATGACGAAGAAGGATTATCTCGAAAACACCGTGTTCGCGGCCATCCTGTTCCTCGGATTGCCGCTGGCGATCGTTATCAGCGCCCTGATGGCGGGATGACGTCGGAAAGCGGCCACGAAAACGCCCGCCGGAGCGATCCGGCGGGCGTCGTCGTGTTCAGGGGTCGGCCGACCTAGGCGGCGACGGTGACCGGCGCCGAGGATTCCGACGGGTCGCGCAGGACGTAGCCGCGGCCCCAGACGGTCTCGATGTAGTGTTTGCCGCCGGCGGCCGTGGCCAGCTTCTTGCGCAGCTTGCAGATGAAGACGTCGATGATCTTCAGCTCGGGCTCGTCCATGCCGCCGTACAGGTGGTTGAGGAACATTTCCTTGGTCAGGGTGGTGCCCTTGCGGAGCGAGAGCAGCTCCAGCATCTGGTATTCCTTGCCCGTCAGGTGGACGCGGTGACCGTTCACCTCGACCGTCTTGCCGTCCAGGTTCACGGCGATCTCGCCGGTGTGGATGATCGCCTGGGCGTGGCCCTTGGAGCGGCGGACCACGGCGTGGGTGCGCGCGATCAGCTCGTCCTTGTGGAAAGGCTTGGTCATGTAGTCGTCGGCGCCGCCGCCGAAGGTCTTGACCTTGGTCTCGATCTCCGAGGTGCCGGAGAGGATCATGACCGGGGTGTTGACCTTGCCGACGCGCAGCTGGCGCAGGACCTCAAGGCCGTTCATGTCGGGCAGGTTCAGGTCGAGCAGGATCAGGTCGTAATCGTAGATCTTGCCGAGATCGATGCCTTCCTCGCCGAGGTCCGTCGTGTAGACATTGAAGCCTTCCGACTTGAGCATAAGTTCGATGCTCTGCGCGGTCGCATGATCATCTTCGATTAGCAGGACGCGCATTGATGCCCCTCCAGGCAAAGCTTGACTATAAATGTAACGGCTCCGTTTCCGGTAACCTTGTTCGAACGTTAACCAGCGAAAAACTTAAGAAAGGTTAACGGCCGCTCGATAGCGAATCGTAGGCTGATTTGCGAATCGTCGTCGAGAGTCCCGAGTCAAGAGATCGTGATTTTTAACGAATCGCCGCTCCGGCCCCGGCGATACGTCCGATTTCGACGGGTAGTAGACATATATTCCTATCGTGGATGACGCCTTCGCGGAGTCCGGACGACGGGAGAGATCAGGTGGACGAAGCGTATCGGGTGCCGGTGCGGCAGGAGGACAGGATCAAGGCGGGGCTGGCGCTGCAGCTGGTGGCCGCCTCGACGGGCGTGCCGAAGGAGCGGCTGGAGAGCCGCCAGCGACTGGAGGGCAAGGCCTGCCGGGCGCGCTGGCTGGCCATGTATCTGGCCTATGTGACGTTCGGCTGGCCCATGGACCGGGTCGGGCACGCCTTCGGGCTGAACCGGGCGACGGCGGCGGCGGCGTGCCGCTGGGCCGAGGACGGGCGGGACCGGGCGGCGATGGATGATCTGCTGGACCGGCTGGAACGCTGCGTGAGGGACGTGCTGGAGGCGCCGACGTGCGAGCTGACGGCATGAGCGGCGCGCGGGCCCGGCGGCTGCTGGCGCGGCCGGGCGGCTGGATCGAGCCGACGGTGGAGGGCGGCTACGCCCTGCGCGTGGGAGCGGACCGGCGCTCGCGCGTGCTGATGACCCTCGACGAGCCGGCTTTCCGGCGTCTGGTCGCCGAACCGGGTTTGAGGGCGCGGGCCGGCGGGGGCTGGACCGCGCGACCCGCCGCCGATGCACAGGCCGAGACGGCCGCGGCGGGGCGGCCGGGCGTGGTCGAGGGCGTCCGGGCGGTGATGGACCGCAGCGGACGGGTGCAGTCGCATCGCGCCAACCTGGCTCCCTCGCCGATCGCCTGGCTGTCCGGGCGGCGCGACGCCCAGGGCCGGCCGTGGATCGAGCGGGCCGAGCGGGCCGCCGCCGAACGGCTGGCGGCCGACGCGGAGATCGCCCTGGCCGGGCCGTCGCTGACCATGCGCTGGGACGCCCTGCCCCGCGCGGGCGGCGGCTCCGCGGCGCGGATTGAGCCAGGCGACCGGGCCCTGGCGGCGGCGCGGCGGGTCGAGGCGGCCCTGTCGGCGTGCGGTCCCGCGCGGCGGATGGTCGAGGCGGTCTGCATCGAGGCCAGCGCCTTGCAGGCGGCAGAACAGGGACTGGGCCTGCGCCGTCGCGCGGGCAAGGCGGTGCTGAAGGCGGGCCTGCAGGCGCTGGCGGCGCACTACCGGATCGGGTGAGGGGGTGGTTAGTGGTTAGTGGCTAGTGGCGGGCCGGCGTCGGGGCGATGGCGCGGACGGCGCCGCCCTTCCGCTCCCAGTGAAGCGGCATCACTAGCCACTAGCCACTAGCCACTAGCCACCAATGACTAGCCACTCGCCGTCGCCAGGGCGGCCTCGCGGATACGGCCGACCATGGCGTTGAGCCCGTTGGCGCGCTGGCGCGTCAGGGCCGAGGGCAGGCCCAGCCGGTCGAGGGCGGCGCGGGCGTCGAAGGCGAGGATCTCGGCCGGCGTGCGATTTGAGTAGAGCCGCAGCAGCAGGGCGATGTTGCCCTTGGAAAGGGCGCTGTCGCTGTCCGCAAGGAAACGCAGCCGGCCGTTCTCGCGGCGCACCGCCAGCCAGACCTGGGCGGCGCAGCCCGGCACCTTGTTGGCGTCGACGCGATCTCCGTCCGGCAAGGGCTCCAGATCCCGGCCCAGTTCGATGACGTATTCGATGCGCCCTTCCCAGTCGCCGAGGAGGTCGAATTCCTCGACCAGTTCGGCAAGGGTGTCGTCAATGGAGGCGGCTGTGGAAAGCGCGTCGGGCATCGGGAGCAGATAGGCCGCCCGGGCGTTGACGACAACCACGCCCATCCGACCCGCGAGGCTCCCCTCTGACGCGTGCGCGCTTTGGACGACTCGCCCCAGGGACTAGACTATCCGGCCATCCGTCTGTTCGCCCCAAATAACGGCCCCGATCCCCGCCCTTGACCCCGCCCGACGACATCGCCGCCAGGGACACGCCGACCGCCCGCGGCGGCGATCGTCCGGTGATCGCCGCCTGGCACGCCGGCTGGGCCGTGGTCGTGGCGCTGCTGGCGCTGGGCGGCCGCTGGCTGGGGGGCATCGAGGGGCCGACCTTCTACGGAATTCTGGCCATGGTCGTGCCGGGCCTGACCGGCCTCAGCCTGCTGCACCGCGACGGGCCGCGGGAACGGATGACCCTGGTCGGCCTCTGGGGTCTGGCGGCCATGGTGGCGGCTGGTCTGACCGGCGGGCTGACCGGGCCGCTGGCCGGCTTCGTCTTCCTGCCGCTGGCGGCCGGACTGGCGCTGGGCGGCGTGCGGCCGGTGCAGGCCGGCGCCCTGGGCGTTTGCGCGGCGGCGTTGACCGGCCTGTTGGCGGCCTGGCTGATCCGTCCGGGCGCGAACCTGCCGGGGCTGGCCGAAGTATCGGCGGTGCTGACCGCGGGCGCAGCGGCGGTGGCCGTGCGCCTGTCCTGGGTCCAGCACGAGGTGCGGCTGGGCCGGGCCGAAACGGAGACGGCCAAGATCGGATGGTTGCTGGCGGCGCAGCCGGGCCTGACCCTGGTGCTGGAACGCTCGGGCCGGATCGTGGCCGCCTATGGCGCGCCGCCGCCCGCCCTGCCGGTCGATCCGCTGTTCGAGCAGGGGCTCATCGCGGCGGTGCACGCCCCCGACCGGCCGCGGCTGCTGGCCGCCATCGAGCGCGCCGCGCAGGGGCTGGACGCCTCCGTCACCTTCGCGCCGAGGCTGGCGCTGGACCGGCGGGTGCAGCTGAACCTGCGGCGGCTGGATGGGCCGGATCAGTTCGCGCCGCGCCTGGTGGCCCAGGCCTTCGACGCCACCAGCCAGTACGCGCGCGAGCTGGGACTGGAAGCGGCGCGCGCCGAGGCCGAGGCCCGCGAGGCCGGCAAGAGCCGTTTCCTGGCCAATATGAGCCATGAGCTGAGGACGCCCCTGAACGCCGTCCTCGGCTTCTCGGACATCATGCGCCAGCGGCTGTTCGGGCCGATGCCGGAACGCTACGCCGCCTATGTCGACAACATCCACGAGGCCGGCGGCCATCTGCTGGAGCTGATCAACGACGTGCTCGACGTGTCGAAGATCGAGGCGGAGCGCTACGTCCTGACCGTGGAGCGCTTCGACGCCCGCGAGGTGATCTCGGCCGCCATCGCCCTGGTGCGGGTCACCGCCGAGGAGAAGGGCGTGATCCTGACCGGCGTGCTGCCGGACGAGCCGGTCGATGTCTCGGCCGACAAGCGGGCCGTCAAGCAGATCGCCCTGAATCTGCTGTCCAACGGCGTGAAGTTCACGCCCGCCGAAGGCACGGTCACGGTCACGGTGGAGACGATCGGCCCCTATCTGGAGATCGTGGTCGCCGACACGGGCGTCGGCATCGCGCCCGAGGACGCCCGGCGGCTCGGCCGGCCCTTCGAACAGGCGGGGGCGATGGAGCAGCGCCAGCAGGGCACCGGGCTGGGCCTGTCGCTGGTGCGGGCCTTCGCCGAACTGCACGGCGGCCGGATGACCATCGAGAGCACCTTGGGCGAGGGCACGGCGGTGACCGTGCGCCTGCCGGTGGCCCAGGCCGCGCGGACAGCGCGGGAGGGCGGCGCGGAGATCATTCCGCTGCCGATGGCGGGCGGGGCATAGGCGCCGTCAGGATCGGAAACTTGACCCTTCCGCGACCCGCCGGGCAGTTTACCGGGAGATGAGTTGGGGGGAGTTTCAATCATGCATCGGTTGTTGTCGGTCGCGGTCGCGGCCTTGCTGGCGCTGACGGCCGGGATTTTCGGAAGCGCGCCGGCAGCAGCACAGTCGGCGTCGACCTATGACGTCTTCCAGTGGCGGACCTCCGTAGGGCCGCTCGCCGTGGCCTATCGCCGTCTGACCCCCTCCGAGCGCGGGTCGAACGAATACACGCACGAGATATGGTTCGCCCATCCGATCTGGGGCTATGCCCGGTTTGGCGGGAAATACTCCAGGGATTGCGCCGGCAGCAGCGGCAGCCAGGCCGGCATGGTGCGCTGGGACGGGTCCAAATTCGGCGACGACTTCGAGCGCCGGATCGACGAACCGATCGAGCAGTTGCTGACCTACGAGATCCGTCAAAACCTTTTCGACGCCATCCAGTGCGGATCCGGCCCCATGCGCCTCAACCCGACCCGGATCGATGGGTCCGCGCTGAACAGGACGCTACAGGCTTTCGCCGGCCGCCACCTGGCGCCGTGGCGGCTACACACGCTCACCCGCGAAGGCCGCCGGATGCATATCGCCGCCCCCGGAACGGATAATATCGCGTTCGGCCGCAGCGCCGAATTTGAAGTCATGCCGGGCCGGGCATGGGGAGGGGAAATCCTGATCTACAACACCGAGCCGGGCGTGCGGGCGAGACACACCATCGATCACGTGATCAAGGAGTCCGGCGCCGCCGTCGTCAGCCGTCGCACCATCGTGAACAGTTCGGCCTACCAGCTGGAACAGGTGGTTTCGAGCGAGGCGGGTGTTTTCACGGTTTCCCACGCCCTCGTGTGTCTGAACCGGCCGGGCGTGGTCTACGGCGCCTTCGCCGAATACAGCGGTCTGGAGGAGCAGCAGCTCGCCCTTCGGTTCGTCAACTCGATGGAAGTCACCTGCTAGACCATTTTTGCTTCAGGTCGAATCGACCTGAATCCAAAAAATGGTCCAGAATCAATGCTGGAGCGAAATCTGAGCCGAGTTGGACTGCGTCCAACTCAACCGATTTCGCTCCAGGCGTCACCGTCCCTTGCGCCGCTGCATGACGAAGCCGATGACCCTGGCGGCCGCCTCGAAATGCTCGCGGGGGATGGTCTCGTCGACGTCGACGGCGGCGTAGAGGGCGCGGGCCAGGGGGACGTTCTCGACGATCGGCACCGAATGCTCGCGGGCCACCTCGCGGATGCGCAGCGCCAGGGCGTCGACGCCCTTGGCGACGCAGACCGGGGCGGCGTCGCCGGTCTCGTAGCGCAGGGCCACCGAATAGTGGGTCGGGTTGGTGACGATGACCGTCGCCGTGGGCACGTTCTGCATCATCCGCTGGCGGCTGCGCTGGTTCCGGATCTGCTTCAGCTTCGCCTTCACATGCGGATCGCCCTCGGACTGTTTGTAGTCCTCCTTCAACTCCTCCCTGGACATCTTCATCCGCTCGGCGAAGCGGAAGCGCTGCCAGAGGTAGTCAGCGCCGGCGGTGAAGCCGAGGAAGACCAGAGCCGAAACCATCAGGGCGATGGCGAGGTCGCGGGCGAAGGGCAGGATCAGGGCCGGCGGCATGGCGGCGAGCATCTCAAGGTCGCGGACGTGCGGCTTGAGCACCAGCCAGCAGATCACGCCGACGGCGAGGAGCTTGAGGAAGGTCTTGAGGAACTGGACCAGTCCGTCCGGGCCGAAGATGCGCTTGAAGCCCTTGAGCGGACTGATCTTGGACCAGTCGGGCTTGATCTTCTCGCCGGTGAAGATCAGGCCGGACTGAGCCAGGTTGCCGCCGGCGCCGCCGAGAATGGTGGCCAGCATGACGGCGCCGAGAAAGGGCGCGATGGCCCAGACCGCCTGGACGCCGATCTCCACGCCGGCGCCGGCGTCCAAGCCGCCCATCATGGCGTGGGGCGAGGCGATGAAGGGGACCAGTTGCTCGGCGATGGAGGTGGCGAACCAGCCGCCGGACATCAGGATCACCGCGGCCGCCCCCGTCAGCGACAGGGCCGCGGCGACGTCGGGCGATTTGGCGACATCGCCTTTCTTGCGGGCGTCCGCGAGTTTTCGCGGGGTAGCCTCTTCTGTTTTCGACTCGGGATCGGGCGCGTCAGCCACCGGCGCCTCCCGCGAAAACACTGGCCAGATCGCGGTAGCGGTCGACGAAGACCGTGCCCATCACGCCGAGGCTGAGGGCGAAGATCGACAGGCCGAGGATGATGCTGAGCGGGGCGGCGGCGAAATAGACCTGGAAGGCGGGCATGACCCGGCCGACCAGGCCAGACGCCAGGTTGAAGATGATGGCGAAGACAAGCACCGGCGCCGACAGCTGGACGCCCAGGGTGAAGGCGTCGCCGACGGTGCGGACGGCCATGCTGGCGAAATCCCCGGTGACCAGCGGCCGCACGGGCGCGATCAGCTCATACGATCCGACGAGACCGGCGATGAACAGGTGATGGGTGTTGGTGGCGAAGATCAGCGTCGTGCCGAGGATCATCAGAAAGGCCGAGATGGTGCTGCCCGGCGAGGCCTGGGTCGGATTGGCGGTCTGGGCGAAGGCCAGGGTGGTCTGAAGCGCCACCACCTCGCCGGCCGTGGAGAGGATGGTGAGGAGGAACATCCGCAGCATCGCCCCGATGGCGAGGCCGACGAGAACTTCGCGGATGATCCATCCGGCCATGCCGCCCAGCGTCTGCGGCAGGGCCGGGAGAGCGCCCGCCACCACGGGCCACAGCACCAACGACACGACCAGGGCCAGCGACAGGCGGATACGCGGCGGCACATAGCTCTCGCCCACGCCCGGCAGCATCAGCAGGACCGCGCCGATGCGGGCGAAGATCATGGCCCCCTGCCAGACCTGGTCGGCTGTGGCGTAGGGCTCCACCCGCCTACATGCCGGCGATGCGCACGGCGATGGTCCGCATGAAGCCGCCCAGCAGGGTGCCCATCAGCGGCAGGAACAGAAGCAGGGAGACGAAGATGGCGATGATCTTGGGCGCATAGATCAGGGTCTGCTCCTGAATCTGCGTCAGGGCCTGGAACAGGCCGATGACCACGCCGACGACCAGACCCACGATCAGGACGGGCGCGCACAACTGGATGGTCAGCCAGAGGGCGTCGCGGCCCACATCCAGAACTTCCGCACCGTTCATACCACGCCCCGGGGTTACGCCTGCCCCGAGGGGCCGTACTGGGCAGAAAATGCCGGGACTGTGGTTAACGGCGCGTTAGCGGGAGCGGGTGGAGCGGCGCCGCTCCCCTTCCTGGCCGCCAGGCGTTAAGAGCAGTCACCGTTTACGCCCAACCGCCCACAGGATGCCGCCATGGATGACGCCCGCCACACACACGATGCCGACTGCGACGGCAGCTGGGTCGAGCGAGAGGCGCTGGCGCGGGCGGCGGGGACGCCGCTGCCGAAGCGCGGCGGTCGGCGGCGCGAGGTCGACATGCCGGGCGAGGACGAGGTGCGGGCGGCGGTGCGGACCCTGATCCGCTGGACCGGCGACAATCCGGAGCGCGAGGGGCTGGTCGACACGCCCGACCGGGTGATGCGCAGCTATCGGGAAATGTACGCGGGCTACGACGTCGATCCGCGCGAATACCTGGAGCGCACCTTCGAGGAGGTCGGCGGCTATGACGAACTGATCGTCCTCAGAGACATCCGCTTCGTCAGCGTCTGCGAGCACCACATGCTGCCGGTGATCGGCAAGGCCCATGTCGCCTACCTGCCGACTGACCGGGTGGTCGGCATCTCCAAGCTGGCGCGGGTGGTGCGCGGCTACGCCCGGCGCCTGCAAATCCAGGAGAAGATGACGGCCGAGATCGCTCGCGCCATCCAGGAGGTGCTGCAGCCGCAGGGCGTCGGCGTGGTCATCGAGGCCGAGCACAGCTGCATGACCCTGCGGGGCGTCAACGCGCCGGGGACCAGCCTGACGACGAGCCACCTGATCGGGGTGATCCGCGACGACGCCCGGACGCGCGAGGAGTTCCTGCGGCTGGTCAGGGGGTAGGCCAGACCGCCCCGCGGCCCGGTCCTTGCGGAATTCGCCTCAAAGGAGGCTTTTCCGATGGCCTGGACGGCGATTTCGACCCGGAATGAGACACTTCCCATCGTTCGGGGAGGCTGGCTCGACGCGCTGCGTTTCATCGTGGCCGGGCTGATCATCCTGCATCACTTCCAGGGCGCGGGGCCGATCGCCCTGGCCGAGAGCCTGCACCCCGTGTTCGAGCGGGGCGGCTTCCTGCTGACCAACTTCTTCCTTATCGACAGCGGCTATGTGCTGATGCGGGTCTACGGCGCCTCGGTGGCGGCGGGCCGGACGTCGGGGATGGATTTCTTCCTCAAGCGGTACCTGCGGGTGCTGCCGGCGCACCTGATGATGGGGCTCGGGCTGGTGGCGCTGATCGTGGTCGGCGGCAGGCTGGGCTTCACGCCGCGGGCGCCGGAGTGGTTCCGCTGGGACCAGCTGTGGGCGCAGCTGAGCCTGACGCAGGCGTTCGGCGTGCCGGGGGGCTACGGCTGGAACGCGCCGAGCTGGTCGATCTCGGCCCTGATCGGCTGCTATCTCGTCTTTCCGTGGCTGCTGAAGGGCGTCATGCGGCTGGGGCCGTGGAGCGTGCTGGCCCTGGGGGTCGGCGGCTATCTGCTGGCCAACCAGCTGACCTGGAGCCTCGTCGGCTATCCGGTTTACCAGATGCCCATGGGCTACGGCTTCATCCGCGCCCTGCCGCTGTTCGGGCTCGGGGTAGCGCTGGCGTGGTTCGCGCAGAAGGTCTGGATCAGCCCGAAGCTGGCCGGCTGGGCGGGGATCGGCGCGGCGCTGGCGTTGGCCTTCGTGCAGTATTTCGACAAGCACGCCCTGGTCTCGCTGGCCTGCATCTCGGTGATCATACTGGCGGCCGGCGCGACCCCGACGCCGCGGCCCTCGAAATGGGTCGAGAAGGCCGCGCAGGTGTCGTTCTCGATGTTCATCACCAACGAGGTGGTGCGGATCGCCTGGTTCGGCGTGGCCAATGTCGCCATCGCCCGCCTCGCCCTGCCGGTCGGGGCGCAATGGGTGCTGTGGGTCGGCGGCGTCATCGCGGCCTTCGTCTTCGCCTGGGTGTTCCATTACGTGATCGACAATCCGATCCAGAGCCGCATCCGGGCCTGGCTGAAGGGCCGGTCGCGGCGGCCGACCGGAGTCACCCAGCCGGTGGTGTCGCTGGAGGGCTGAGGCCTACATCCCCTCGATCAGGTGCAGGATGTTGCCGTCCGGGTCCTTGAACCAGACCAGCTTCATCGGCCCGGCCTCGTGGATGTCGCCGTTGAGCGTCAAGCCCATGTCCGGATAGTGCTCGAAGCGGACGCCCCTGGCGCGCAAGGCGTCCACGGTCTCGACCAGGTCGCCTTTCATGTCCCAGCTGACGGCGTTGGCCTTGTTGGTCCCGGCGTAGTCGGACTTGTAGACGGTCAGGCGGGTGTCGCCGGTGCGGAAGCCGAGCACGCCGTCTTCCTCGCCGCCCTCGAGGCGGGTCAGGCCGAGGGTGTCCTCGTAGAAGGCGCGGGCGCGATCGAGATCGCTGACGGCGACGATGGCGGACGAGTTGCGGTCCTTCAGCAAGGCGGCGCTCCGGGTGTGTGAAGTGAGAGCGCCTGTCCCGCGGGGGCGTTCCCGATCAGCCGGCGCAGGCCGAGGCCTCGCCCGCCTCGATCCGCCCGCCCTTCATGACCAGCCGCGGCGCACGCAGCGGCGACAGGCCCTGCGTCGGATCGCCCTCGACAGCGACCAGATCGGCCCAGGCCTGCGGCCTCAGAACGCCCAGGGCGTCGTCGCCGAGCAGCCGGCCGGCCTCCCATGTCGCGGACTGCAGCGCCTGCGCCGGCGACAGCCCGGCCTCGACGTAGCCCTGCATGGTGGCGTGCGAACCCGCGCCCCGGCCCGGGCCGTAGGGAACATAGAGGTCGGAACCCAGCGCGATGCGGACGCCGAGCCGGTGGGCGCGCATCAGGCGCTCGCGGCCCGCCAGGAAATGCCCCTCGATCTCCTCGCGCGACGGCTGCCGGGGCCAGGTGGAGCTGAACTCCAGCGCCATTTCGACGGAGGCGTCGCTCGGCACCAGCCAGACGCCCTTTTGGGCCATCAGCCCAAGGGTGTCGTCGGAGATGTCGTAGCCGTGCTCGATCGAGGTGACCCCCGCTTCCACGGCCTCGCGGATGGCGGCTTCGTTCGTGGCGTGGGCGGCGACGGGGATGTTGTGCCGCTTCGCTTCCGCGACCACCGCTGCGATTTCGGCCACCGACATGCGGGTGCGCTGGGGGGTCGCCTCGGGAAAGATCTTGATGACGTCGGCGCCGCGGGCGATGGCGTCGCGCACGGCGGCGCGGGCATCGTCCGGGCTGGTGACGATGCGGTATTCGGCGCCGACGAGTTGATGCGGATCGGACGGCAGCGGCTCCATCTGACCGCCCGCCGGGGCGAGGCCCGGGCCGGATCCGTAGATGCGCGGCCCCGCGACCAGCCCCTCGTTGATCCCCCGCTCGAGCATGAGGTCGAGATGGCGGCCGGAGTTGCCCAGGTCGCGGACGGTGGTGAAGCCCGCCTCGAGATACTGCCTGCCGCGCCGGACCCCGCTGAGGACCCGGTGGACGTCGCCCTGGGCGGCGTAGTCCCGGGCGGCGGTCTCGGACAGTCCCTCGCCCTGGCGCTGCTCCAGCAGCAGGTGGGTGTGGGCGTCGATCAGGCCGGGCAGGACGGAGCAACGGGACAGGTCGATCACGGTCGCCCCGTCCGGCGCGGCCAGCCCCTGCCCCACTTCGGCGACCCGATCGCCGCGGATCAGGATGTCGCGCGGGCCGACCATGCGGCCGGCCTCTGAATCGAACAGGTTTCCGGCCCTGACCACCGTCACCGGCTGGGGCGCGCGCTGGGCGGCGGCGGCTGTGGGCAGGCAGGCGGCGATCAGGGCGGCGGCGGCGAGGGTCAGGCGGGACATGGAGGCTCCAAAGCTTCTGTTCTGCCTGGAGGCCCGCTCGTAGCCCGGCGGATGCGCCGCGGCGGATGAAATCGCCGTAAGGTTGATCAGCGCGTCAGGAGCGTCAGATCGGCATCCGCATGATCTCCTGGTAGGCGGAGATGACCTGGTCGCGGACGGCCATGACGGTTTCCAGCGAAGCCTCGGCCGAGGACACGGCGGTGACCACATCGATCAGGCTGCCCTGCCCCTGGACCATGGCGGTCATCTGGGTCTCGGCGACCTTCGAGGTCTGGGTCATGTCGCCCATGACGTTGCTGAGCAGATCGGCGAAGCCGGACTGGGCCGCAGGGGCCGTCGGCGCGGTGGGCATGGCTCCGCCCTGCACCGACGCATAGGCCTTGGCCGCCATCAAGGGGTTCATCGTTGAGCCTCTATCGCTTCAGCAGGTCGAGGGTGCGGCTGTCCATGGACCGCGCCGTCTCGATGACGTTCAGGTTGGCTTCGTAGGCACGCTGGGCCTCACGCATGTCCATGGCCTCGACCAGGGTGTCGACGTTGGGCCGCAGGACGTAGCCCTCGGCGTTCGCAGCCGGATGGGACGGATCGTATTCGGAGCGGAAGTCGCCCATGTCGGGGCGGACCTCGGCGAGGGTGACGCCGGTGGCGCCGTCGATCTCGCGGGCCTGAAAAACCGGTATCTGCCGGCGGTAGGGCTCGCCGCCCGCCACCTGCGCGGTGGATTGGGCGTTGGCGATGTTCTCGGCGATCACCCGCATGCGCGACTGCTGGGCCTTGAGCGCGCTGGCGGCCACGGACATGGCGCTGTTGCGGGGCGGGACGGGATCGGTCATCGGCTACTCCTCACGACGTCAGCGGCCGGGCGGCCTGGCGGCCAGACGCAGCATCTGCATCGACTTCTGGTACAGGCCGATGGCGGCGTCATAGGCCATGCGGCTCTCGGCCATCTTCAGCATCTGTTCCTCGACCACGACCGAATTGCCGTCGAGCGTGGTCTCGGAATCCGGGGCCTTATGAGCGTCGAAACGAGCGGTCGGCCCCGCCGGGGCGATGTGCATGGCGCTGGTGCGGGTCATAGACAGCGGACCGCCGCCGCGCAGGGCCGCAGCGAAGTCGGTCGGCTGGTTCAGATCGCGGCCGACGTAGCCGGGCGTGTCGGCGTTGGCGACGTTCTCGGCGATAACGCGCTGGCGTTCATCCAGCCAGGTGAGTCGGCCCTTGATCTGGCTGAGCAGCGGCAGGTCGGTGATGGACACGGGCGTCTGCCTCCTTTCCAGCGATTTCAATGGGTGTGGATCACCCACGGTCGGATGGGCAGAAACTGCCGCCTCCATGGTTAACGTCGGGTTATCTCAACGGCTCGTTAACCATGATCGCGGAAGGCTGGCCCGCCGGACATGCTTCGCCGGCGGGGCTGTCGCATGAATTTTCTCGATCTGCTGAGGGCGCTTTTCGCCCTGGCCTTCACTCTCGGAATCATCGGCCTGGCCGCCTGGGCGGCGCGCCGCTACGCGCCGCAGCTGATGGCGAAGTTGAACGCCGACCGCGGCGAGCGGCGCATGACGGTGGTCGAAACCCTGGTGCTGGACCCGGCGCGGCGACTGGTGCTGGTCAGGATCGACAACGAGGAACGGCTGCTGATTCTCGGCGAGGGCCGGGAACTGGTCGAGCCGCGCGGGCCGGGAGCCGGCAGGTGACCCTAAGGGACGTCTTCGTCTTGCCGACCCGCGCCGAACTGAAGCGGGCGGCGCTGCTGTCGCTTCTGACCACCGCCCTGTGTCTGGTCTGGCCGCTGGCGGCGCTGGCGCAGGACGTGGCCCAGTCGGGGTCGGCGATCAATATCGACCTGGGCACCGGCTCGGGCCTGACCGAACGGGTGGTGCAGCTGGTCGGGTTGATGACCGTGCTGTCGCTGGCGCCGTCGATCGTGATCATGACCACCAGCTTCGTACGCATCGTCGTGGTGCTGTCGCTGCTGCGCACCGCCCTGGGCATGCAGCAGGCGCCGCCCAACGCCGTTCTGGTGTCCCTCGCCCTGTTTCTGAGCGCCATCGTCATGGCCCCGACATGGCAGGACGCCTATGATTCGGGCATCCGACCGCTGCTGGATCAGCAGATGGAGCTGCCCCAGGCCTTCGATGCGGCCTCGGAACCTGTGAAGACTTTCATGCTCGGCCAGGTCGACCAGGACGACCTCTCGCTGTTCACCCGGCTGTCCAATGTGGAGGCCGCCACGCCGGTCGCCGACCTGCCCCTGAGGGTGGTCACTCCGGCCTTCATGATCAGCGAGTTGAAGCGGGCCTTCGAGATTGGATTTCTCCTTTTCGTTCCGTTCCTTGTGATCGATCTGGTGGTCGCCAGCGTGCTCATGTCGATGGGTATGATGATGCTGCCGCCGGTGGTCATTTCCCTGCCGTTCAAGCTGATCTTTTTCGTGCTGGTGGACGGGTGGAGACTGGTCGCCGGGAGCCTCGTCGAGAGCTTCCAGAGGGCGTCCGGGAGCGGGTAAATCCCCAGCCCGTGGGCGTTTGAACGGCAAAGTCGCTTGCCAAGGGAAGAAAAAGCGGCGTCAATCCGTTCGTCATCGCCCTTGAATTGGGGGGCGAGCTTCAATCGGGAAACGACCCACAATGACCACTCAAGCCGAACTCATCGCCGCCGCCGCCAAGGACGCGGGCGTCTCGCAAGCCGACGCCGGCCGCGTTCTCGACGCCCTGGTGAAGAACATCCACAAGTCGCTGACCGCCGGCGGCGACGTTCGCATCTCGAACCTGGGCGTGTTCGACACCGCCGCCCGCGCCGCCCGTGAAGGCCGCAACCCGGCCACCGGCGCGACGATCAAGATCGCCGCCTCCAAGGCCGTGCGCTTCCGCGTGTCGAAGCCGCTCAAGGACGCGGTCAACAAGTAAGAACCGAAGGGTTCAGGCAGCGGGCCGAACCGGCGCCGCTGCCGCTGCTTGAGGACGGGCGGGGGCCGCGGGTCGGCCTCCGCCCGTTTTCCGTCTGAGGTCGGCCTTCATGGTCGAGACCCAGCCGGCGAAGGTGTCGGCCGAGGCCGTCAGGGCGGCGAAGTCCCCGGCGGAGGGGCCGCCGCCCTCGCCCGTATCCAGGGCGACCGACAGCGCCGACTTCGCCCGCGCTCCGGCGACGAAGGGGCGGTAGTTGCGCGACAGCCGGGTCAGGGCGCCCGCCTCCCGGCCCAGCGAATAGCCGACGCCGGCGCGGATCAGCCGGGCCTCCTCGTCCGCCGTAAGCGCGGCCGGATCCTTGAAACGGTCGCCCAGACGCGCCTCGTAGAGGGCGGCGGCGGCAGCCCAATTCTCCTGTTTCCACAGCACTTCGGCGCGGACGTCCCGGGCTTCGGCGCTGGAATCGGAGCCGAGCACCTCCAGCGCGTGATCGTAGCGGCCCAGATCGCTCAACGCCCGCGCCTCCAGGGCGCGCCGCTCGGCGTTCAGCGCTGAGGGCAGCAGGGTGGTGCGCGACGTCCAGATGGCCTGCAGCGCGGCCTCGGGCTGGCGGTCCATCAGATAGACCATGGCCAGATCGGTCGCGACCTGGGCCTTGGCGACCCCGTCCAGCCGGTTCTCGACCTGATATTTGAGCAGTTCGGCGGCCTGGTCGAGCAGGTCGACGTCGACCAGTCGGCGGGCCAGGCGGCGGACCATCTCGTCGCCGTCGGCGCCGATCGGGGTCAGCTCGCGGAAATCGTAGAACAGGCCCAGCGCCTGCACCGGCTGCAGGCCATCCGCGCCGCCCTCGAGGAACAGCATGCGGAAGGCGGCGCCAAGGTCGGCCTGGATGTCCGCGGCGCCGTTGAGGCGATGCAGTCCCGGGCCGGCGCCCTTCAGCGCCGTCAGGGCTTCGCGGTACAGACCCTGGGACAGGTAGAGCTGGCCCAGCTGACGGATGACCGCCAATTCGGTGGCGTCGCCGCGCCAGCGCCAGCGCAGGCTCTCGAGCGCGGAGGCGGCGACGTCGGGCTTCATCGCCCCCTTGGCCAGCGACAGGCGGACGACGCCGAGCTTCGCCGGCACGGCGACGGCGTCGAGCGGCGCGCGGCCGATCGCAGTGTAGACGGCGAGGGCGCGGTCCGACTGCCCGTCCAGTTCGAACAGCCGGGCTTGGACGAGGCGGGCGGCCAGCTGATCGGCGGCCGGCGCGTCCTGGCTGAAGCTGTAGGCCAGCAGGACGCGGGCGGCTTCGAGATCTCCGGTCTCCAGCGCCGACAGGGCGTGGGCGGCGCCGAAGCGGGCGCGCCAGGGGGCGGGGAAGGCGTCGACCGCCCGGGCTCCGTCGGCGAAGGCCTGTCGGGCGGCGACGTGGTCGCCCCGGGCCGAAGCCATGTAGCCGCGCCAGACGGCCGAGGCGGGGTCGCCGGCCACGGCGGCCGTGGCGAAGTCGCCCTGGGCTTCCTCGAAGCGGCCGATCGAGGCGCGGGCCGCGCCGCGCAGGCCGCGCAGTTCGGGCTCTCCGCCCATGTTCGGGGCGTTGGCGACGATGGCGTCGAGGACGCCTATGGCCTCGTACCCGAGACCTGAGCCGACCAGGAAACGGGCCAGGGCGAAGCGGGCCTCGGCCGGAGCGCGGGGGTCCTCCCCGGCGGCGACGGCCTCGGCGGCGGCGGCGCTCTGGAGCTGGCGGTAGCGGGCTGGAAAGCCGGCGTGGCCGACATCCGCCCATTCGCTGAGGATCAGGCCGGGGTAGCGGGCGCGAACCGGGGCGCCGCCGACGGCGGGCGCGGCGTCCAGTCCGGCGGAGGGCGGCGACAGGGTCAGGCCGCCGGGACGGCTGAGAGTGACCAGGTCGCCGTCGGCGTGGACGGCGAGGTCGGTGGCGGACGTCGCGACGGCCAGGCCGTGGGCGGTGGGCAGCAGGGCCAGGTCCACCGTCTTGCGCCGATCCGCGAAGCCCTTGCCCGGGGCCAGGGCCGTGACGGCGGCGAAGCGGTCGCCGGCCAGCGGATCGGTCAGCCAGATCGCCCTGGTTGCGCCGGCCATGCGGGCGACGAGGGCCGGCTTGCCCGTATCGTCCCGGTCGACCCGCACGCCCTCGACCGCCACGGGCTCGCCGCCGATGGTCACCGTCCAGGTCGAGCCGCTGGCGGCGGCGGACACCGGGGCGCCAGACGGCGCGGCGACCCGCACGGCGACGTGGTCGGGCCCGGCGGTCCAGTGGAGATCCGAGACGGGACCCAGCGCTTCGGCGCCGGACAGGTCGAGCCGCGCCGGAGTGTCGAACACGATCCACACCGCCTCGCCGCGCCGGAACACGGCGGCGCCGACGGCGCGGGACCATTGAAAGGCCAGGCTGAACTTGCCGGGCGAGGCGTGGGCGACGACCGGCACCGGGGACGCGGCCGATCCGGCCGGGTCCCCGGGCGCTTCGGCGTAGAGGTTCAGATAGACGGCTCCGTCGGCGCTGCCGGTTCGCATCCCCGCCCCGGGGGCGAGGGTCAGGACCAGTTCGGTGCCGCCCTGGACGGCGCGGGTCTCGACCTTTTCGACGCCCTTGGGCGGATCAACCTTGAGACGGGAGATGTCGGGGGCGGCGGTGGAGCCGATGCGGATGATGACCTGGTCGGCGGCGCGGCGCACCCGGGCGCGCGAACCGACCGCACCGGCGAACTCGATGCGGGTGAACTCGGCGTTGGCGCCGATGCGGATGGTGACCGGATTCAGCGCGGCGCCGGCCTCCTGGGCCAGCGGCGCCAAGGGCGCGAAGAGGACCGCGCCGGCCGCGGCGGCGGCGACGGTGGTTCTCAGGATGCGTTTTGACGAGGCGCCGGACATACGCGCGCACCCTCGCGCAGCGGCCTTTCAACGCGGTTAACGGTTGGTGACCGCCTGTTCGATCATGCGCAGGGCGACGCGCAGGCATTCGAGCCGCACCGGCCCGCGGCCGATGTCGCCGAAATGATGCTCCTCATGGGCGGTAGGGATGCCGGACGCGGCGACGGCGAAGTGGACCAGCCCCGGCTCGTCGTCCGGCCCGGCCGAGCCCGCAAAGCCGGTCACCGACACCGCGGCTCCGGCGCCCGAGGCACGGAGCGCCCCCTCGGCCATGGCCCGGGCGACGGCCTCGGACACGGCGCCGTTCTGCTCGATGAGCCGCAGCGGCACCGCCAGTTCGTCGGCCTTGGCGTCGTTGGTGTAGACCACATAGCCGCGCTCGAAGACGTGCGACCGGCCCTCCACGTCGGTCAGCACCGAGGCGATCAGGCCTCCGGTGCAGCTCTCGGCCGTGGCCAGGGTCACGCCGCGTTGGTCGGCGAGGTGCAGCAGGCGGTCGATCGCGGTCTCGACATCATCCGGAAGCGCGGGACTCAGGGTTTCGGTCATCGTCGTCGCTCCTCCGGGCGACAGAAACGATCGACCGGTCGAGGCCGTTCCGGGCGGTCAGAACAGGCGATCCTCGGGCTGGAACTCCCGGCAGCGTCCGGTGACCTCGATCCGCACGGTCGCATCCTCGGGCACCGGGGCCTCGCGGATATCGTCTTCCTCGATAACCATACGCATACGTCCGGTCGTGCGGTCGATCACCAGCGGCTCGGCGCGGGCCGACAGTGGAACCTCGATCTTGTCAGGGTAGAGGCGCGTGGAGATGGAGAAGGTGTAGCGTCCCTCCATCCAGGCGAACTGCTCATCGAACTCGATGGTCCCGGCGCCGTTCTCAGGCGACAGGGACAGGTAGAACACCCGATCCATCTCGCTCTGACCGTCCTCGAACCCCCAGCCGTGCCGGGAATAGCCGTCGACGAGCGCGATCGCGTCGCGCGGCCGCCATGTCCGCCGCCGGCCTGTGGAGGTGTCGGTGGTGGTGAGCGGACGCACCTCGGCGCGCATCTCGCATCGGATTTCGATCTCCGGCGTTCCGGTCTGGGCGGGCAGGCCGCCGGACAGGGCTGCGATGGCGAATGACAGGAACACGGCTTTACCTCCCCTTCCGATCGTCCGCTTCCGTAGCATGGTGATTCCGGGACCGCGGACTGACGGGACCTTATGTCTCAGACCCCGCCCCTTGCTAGCGGCAACGGGCGGCGCGACATCGACCGCATGAAGCCGTCAGCCGACCCCGAGCGTTCGCGCCTGAGCACCCTTTCGACCGGAGTCCGTTGCCGCTGTCCGCGCTGCGGCGAGGGGCCGTTGCTGAAGGGGTATCTGACCATTCGCCAATCCTGCCCCGCTTGCGGGCTCGACTACGGTTTCGCCGAACCCGCCGATGGCCCGGCCTTTTTCGGCATGAGCATCGTGGGCGTGGTCGGCATGGCCCTGTTCATGTGGTTCGAGTTCACCGTCCACCCGCCGATCTGGGTGCATATGGTGGTGACCATGCCGCTGCTGGTCCTCGGCTGCCTCGGCGTACTGCGGCCGCTGAAGGGCTGGCTGGTGGCCGAGCAGTACGTCCACAAGGCCGCGCCGCCGGAGTTCGAGAGCATCGGCAAGCACGGCGAAGGCTCGCGCTGGCGGTGAGGCCGGGCCCGGGCCGACTATAGGCAAGCGGGCGCGGAACATTGGCGGGCCGCGACGGTTCTCACCGGGGCGCAGATTTGGCGCGACTGGAGACGGAACCATGAAGAAGACCATAGCAGCGGCGATCGCGGGCCTGGCCCTTGTGGGCAGCCAGGCCCTCGCACAGTCAGCGGCGGCGCCCCGGGTGTCCGACCGGCTGGGCGCCGCGTCGGGTGAGGCGAGCGAATTCTCGGGCGGGATTCCCGCGGGGCTGATCTTCGTGGCGGTCGCCGCCGCCGGCTTCTGGTTCGTCACCGAGGTGAACGACGAGGGCGAGAGCGACTAAATCCGGCCAGCGCCTTCGACCAAGGCCCTCGTCGCCCCCGGGCGGCGGGGGCATTCGGCGTGTCCGCAACTGACCGCCGTTCTGGAACCGTCTCGCTTCCGGTCGCGTTCCCGACCGACGCAAGCGTCCGGGGACCAGACATGCGCGAACTGTTCTATCGTCTGCTGAAGCATCCGGGGCAGGCGCACCACTTCGTGGAAAGCCGCCGTCACCCTGGAATGATGACCTGCAGGACCTGCCAGTTCCGCAAATGGCCCGGAGCGTGATGTAGCGGAAGCGACGCCGCCGCCGTCAGCGACGAATGGATGGCGACCCCGGCAGGACTCCAACCTGCGACCTCGGCTTTAGGAAAGCCTTGCTCTATGCAGCTGAGCTACGGGGCCATGGGGGGCTGCCTAGCGGGTCGCGGCGCGCGGGGGAAGCGGGAGCGGCGGCGAAATTGGGCGATCCCCGCTCACCGCTCCGCGCCCGCAATCAGAGCCCTGGCCCGCCATTGTGGTTAATCCGTCTTAAGATACAATATGTTGTAGGGAACAAACCCCGAATCGGGCCGTGTCGGTGATTCGGTCCTGATTCGTTTCGCCCCTGTTCCGCGGGTTGAGCCGAGGCCGTTAGCAAATTGGGCGCCCGGTCGTCGGCAGGTTCGGTCATGTCGACAGCCGCGGGCGGGCAAGGTATCGGCGATATGACGCGGGGGCGTCAGGAGACCGACCATGAAACCGGGGACAATACTGCTGGCCCTGCTGGCCTGGCTGCCGGCCCAGGCCGCCCTGGCGCAAGCGAACCCGTCGCCCGAGGTCGCGGCCTGTCTGAACGACAGCGCCCTGTCGGGCATGCGCAACGCAGGCGCCCATGTCGACGAGGCCAAGACAAGCTATCCAACAGAGCCGACGCTTCGCGGCGAGCCCTATAACGCCGTGACGGAGGACCTGTACGCCATCCCGCCGAACCAGTTGCGATACAATGCACAGCTGGAGAACGGCGAGCCCCTGTTCGTGATGTTCGGGCTGGCGCTGGGGGCGCCGGGATCGCTGTACATGCTGGCCAGCACCGACATCGAGGACGGCGGCTGCGGGTTCGTGCGTTTCAATCTGCGCGACCGGTGGATGGAGACCTATATCGACGACGGCTTCCAGGAGCTGATCGATCTGGCGACCGTGACCTACGAGGATGGCGTGTTCGGCTTGAAGATGCTCAGCTTCGGCGGCTATCGCTCGCCGGACGCCGATCCGGCCCATGTCTATGACCTCAATCACATGGCGTTCAAATGCCCGGCTCGACGTGGCCTGCGCCACGCCCTCGATATGACCGAGGACGGCGAGGTCCTGTGGAGCGGGGATTTCGACGGGGACGGCGGCGAGCCGACCTGGCAGGACAGCATGCCGATGGATCGCGTTCTTCCACTGCAGCGCTATTTCTGCAGCAACGGTTCGGGCAGGGATATCGCCACGGCCTTCCCCGACATCGCCACCGCCCTGACCGCCTGGCGCGCAAAATACGGAGACTGAGCCCGGCGCCGCTTGAGGAACCCGGCGGGAAGAGCCACCTTTTCAGTCTCATGAGCGACCGCGCCACAGGCCAGGCCCCCTCGCGCGTCGTCGCGGTGCTGGGGCCCACCAACACCGGCAAGACCCATCTGGCGGTCGAGCGGATGCTGGGCCACGCCTCGGGCATGATCGGCCTGCCGCTGCGGCTGCTGGCGCGCGAGATCTATGATCGCATCGTCAAGCGGCGCGGGGCCGCGGCGGTGGCCCTGGTCACCGGCGAGGAGAAGATCGTCCCGCCCCGGGCCCACTATTTCGTCTGCACCGTCGAGGCGATGCCGATGGAGCGTCCGGTCGAATTCCTGGCGGTGGACGAGATCCAGCTGGTCGCCGACCCCGAGCGGGGTCACGTCTTCACCCAGCGGCTGCTGCATGCGCGGGGGCGGTTCGAGACCATGTTTCTGGGCGCCGGGACCATGGCCCCGCTGGTGCGCTCGCTGGTCCCCGACGTGGAAATCGTCGAGCGGGAGCGGCTGTCCACGTTGAGCTACGCCGGCTCGAAGAAGCTGACCCGCCTGCCCCGGCGCAGCGCCATCGTCGCCTTCAGCACCGAGCAGGTCTACGCCATCGCCGAGCTGATCCGCCGCCAGCGGGGCGGGGCGGCGGTCGTGATGGGGTCGCTGAGCCCGCGCACCCGCAACGCCCAGGTCGAGCTGTTCCAGTCGGGCGAGGTCGACTTTCTGGTGGCCACCGACGCTATCGGCATGGGGCTGAACATGGAGGTCGACCACGTCGCCTTCGCCGGCCTGCGGAAGTTCGACGGGCGCCGGACCCGCTGGCTGCACGCCCACGAGATCGGCCAGATCGCCGGGCGGGCCGGACGGCACCTGCGCGACGGCACGTTTGGGGTCACGGGCGAGGCGATCGAACTGGATCCCGACCTGGTCGAGCAGGTGGTCGAGCATCGCTTCGATCCGGTCGAGGCGGCGGAGTGGCGCAACGCCCGGCTGGATTTCGACACCCTCAACGACCTGCTGCGCTCGCTGACGGTTACGCCCGGAGTGCGTGGGCTGAGCCTGACCCAGCCGGCCCTGGACGAGACCCTGTTGCGGCGCCTGATCAAGGATGAGGATGTAGCCCGGGTCGGCCGTTCGCGCGGGGCGATCATGCGGCTGTGGGAGGCCTGCCAGCTGCCGGACTTCCAGAAGACCACGCTGGACGAGCATGCCCGGCTCGCCAAGGACATCTTCGAGGCCCTGACGGGCAAACGGGGGCGGCTGACCCACGACTGGATCGGCCCTCGCTTCGCCGACCTCGACCGGGACGACGGCCAGATCGACCAGCTGTCGGCGCGGCTGAGCGGCGTGCGGACGCTGAGCTATATCGCCAACCGGCCCGACTGGCTGGATCAGGCGCAGGGCTGGCGCGACCGCACCAAGGCGCTGGAGGAGCGGCTCAGCGACGTGCTGCACGAACGGCTGACGGCGCGGTTCGTCGACCGGCGCACCACCGCCCTGATGCGGGCCCTGAACGTGCGCGAGGACGCGGTCGCGGATGTGGACGCGGACGGATCGGTGGTGATCGAGGGCCACGCCGTCGGGCGGCTGTCCGGCGTGGACTTCCAGATCGACAAGGGCGCCAGCGCGCTTGAGGACAAGGCGCTGCGCCACGCGGCGCGGCAGGCGGTGACGCCGGAGATCGCCCGGCGCCTCGGCCGGCTGGCGGCGGATACCGACGACGCCTTTGGGGTGACGCCGGACGGGGCGGTGCTGTGGCGCGGGGCGCAGGCGGGACAGGTGGCCGGGGGCGACTGGTTCGCGCCGCGGGTGCGGCTGCTGGGCGAGCTCGGACCGGTGGCGGCCCGGGAGCGGGCTCAGCGGCGGCTGGAGGCTTGGCTGGCCGGCGAGGCGGGACGCGCGCTGCGGGCGCTGCGGCGGCTGAAGACGGCGGTCGAGAACGGGACTCTGAAGGGTCTGCCGCGCGGCCTCGCCTTTCGGCTGGTCGAGGCCGGCGGGGTGATCGACCGGCGCGACGTCGAACGGGACCTCGCCGCCCTGAGCCAGGTCGAGCGGCGCACGCTGAAGAGCTTCGGCGTGCGGCTGGGCGCGCATTCGGTGTGGCTGCCGGCGCTGCTGAAGGGACGGGGTCCGACGGTGGCGCGGGCGTTCACCGCCGGCGAGGCGTTTCGCCCGGGGACCTCGACCTTGACGCCCCTGCCCGATCCGGCGCCGTCGGCGCGGCTGCTGTCCGCCTTCGGGCTGCGCGCGGTCGGGCGGGTCGCGGCCGGGGTGGAGATGCTGGAGTCGCTGACCGAACGGCGGGCGCGGAACAAGGGCGTGCTGGGTGAGACGGACCTGGCCGAGCTGGGGATCACGCTGGAGCAGGCCAGGACGCTGGCCGGGGCGTTGAAATCTACGCGCGCGCGGCAATCGGATCGCGCCGACCGTAGCCCGAAGCCCGTCAAGGACTCGCCGTTCGCGGCGCTTTCCGCGCTGACCGCGCCTCCAGCGCCGGTTCGACGCAAACGTCCCCGAAAACGGACTACCGCCAAGTGAGCGAGACCAGCTGCCGCATCGATGTGTGGCTGTGGCGGGCGCGGTTCGCGAAGAGCCGGTCGCTGGCCGCCGCCATGGTCGAGCGAGGCGCGGTGCGACTGACCCACCACGGGGTGCAGACCCGCCTCGACAAGCCGAGCCGCAGCGTCCACGTCGGCGACGGGCTGGTGTTCGCCCTCGGCGGCCGGCTGGTCGACCTGACGGTGGAGGCGCTGGGGGAGCGGCGCGGACCGCCTGTGGAAGCCCGCGCCCTGTATTCCGCCGTCGAAGGCGAACCGCCTACTGGCGGATGAATTCGCCTTCGATCTGCAGGGTCACTTCGTCGCCCAAGGCCGGCAGGGCGAAGTCGATGCCGAAGTCCGAGCGTTTGATGGTCGCCATGCCGTCGAAGCCGGCGCGATAGGTCCCGCCCATGGACGGACCGGCCTGGTTGAAGCGGACGGTCATGGTCACCGGTCGGGTCACGCCACGCAGCGTCAGGTCGCCAAGTACGGTGGCGCGGCTCGCGTCGGTCGGGTCCACCGTCACCGAGCGCGAGACATAGGTGGCGACGGGATGGTTGGCGGTGTCGAAGAAGTCGGCCGTCTGAAGGTGGGCGTCGAGGCCGTCGGAATTGGAATCCACGTCCGTCAGCGGAATGCTCGCGGTGAGGGTCGCCGCCGACGGATCAGCCGGGTCGAGGGTCAGATCGGCTTCGACGTTCACGAACTGGCCGGTGTAGGTCGAGAAGCCGAGGTGGCTGACCGACCATGTGATCTTGCCGTGGTCGGAATCGAGCCCGTAGGCGCCGCCCTGCACCTCGGCCGGGGCCTGGGTCAGGGCGGCCTCGGCGACCACCGCGCCGCCGGCCAACAGGCTGAGCGAGGCGGCGGCGGCGATGACGGTGCGGGGGGCAAGACGCATTGTTTGAAATCCTGTGATGACCGTGCGATTTGCAATCGCGTCTGATACAGATAGGGCGCCGCGCCGGGCCCGCAAGCCCCTCTTGTGGATGCGTCACGACCGCTCACCGAGTTGACAGCGTCCGCCGTCGGGGTCATCTGCGCAGCCCGTCCTCACAACCGCGCGACCGCTTTCCGCTCCATGACCTACATCGTCACCGACGCCTGCGTGAAATGTAAGTTCATGGACTGCGTCGAGGTCTGCCCGGTCGACTGTTTCTACGAGGGCGAGAATTTCCTCGTCATCGCGCCGGACGAATGCATCGACTGCGGCGTGTGCGAGCCGGAATGCCCGGTCGACGCCATCAAGCCGGATACCGAGGACGAACCAGACGGCAAATGGCTGATGGTGAACGCCGAATACGCCAAGGTCTGGCCGAACATCACGGTCAAGGGCCAGCCGCCGGCGGACGCCGAGCAGTTCGAGCGTGAGACCGGCAAGTTCGAGAAATACTTCTCGCCGAAGCCCGGCACGGGTTCCTGACGGCGCATTTCGCCAATCTGCGGCGGCGTGTCGCGGACCGGAGAGGATTTACAGCCTTCGTTACCCTGACGCTGTGGACGTTTTGAAATTCCGCAGATTTGTGATAGGTTACTGTCATTGGGTCGGGCGGTCTGCGATTTCTTCGCGCCGCCCGCGTTTGCGACAGAATCCCGCCCATGCAGGCGGGATCGGCCAGAGGTTTGGTGATCCGTTTCCGTTTTGACGACTGACAATGCGCGCCGGCGGCGACTGCCGCGGGACGAGCCTTCGTCGTTTCAACGTATCCGTTTCGCCCCGCCGTCTTGCGCCGGGAAAGGAATGACATGACGAACAAGACTGGTCTGGAGTTCAAGGTTGGCGACGCAGTCGTCTATCCGGCGCACGGCGTCGGCAAGGTTGCGGCCGTCGAGACCCAGGAAGTCGCGGGCATGTCGCTGGAGGTCTATGTCGTGACCTTCGACCACGAGAAGATGACCCTGCGGGTTCCGACCAAGAAGGCCAAGACCGCCGGCCTGCGCTCGCTGGCCGCCGACGACGTCGTCACCAAGGCCCTGACCACGCTGAAGGGCCGCGCCCGCATCAAGCGCACTATGTGGTCGCGCCGCGCGCAGGAATACGAAGCCAAGATCAACTCGGGCGATCTGATCTCGATCGCCGAGGTGGTCCGCGACCTGCACCGCGCCGACAGCCAGCCGGAACAGTCCTATTCGGAGCGCCAGCTCTATGAATCGGCCCTGGACCGCATGGCCCGCGAAGTCGCCGCGGCCAACCGCATCGACAAGGACGCCGCCGTCGAGCTGCTCGGCAAGTCGCTGAGCGCCAAGAAGGCCGTCATCGCCGCCGCCGAAGCCGCCGAGGCCGAGGAAGCCGAAGCCGCCTGATCGAAGCGCATCGCTGAATGACGAAAGGCCCGGGAGCGATCCCGGGCCTTTTGCTTCGACCGCCTTCCCTCCCCCCGAGCGGGAGGGAAGAACGTCAGAAATACTCGGCGTTGGCGGGGCACTGGGCCGCCAGACGGCGGGCCGTGATCGAAGCCGGCAGATAGGGCGTGCCGCGCGCCAGCTGGGCGCCGCCGCGGAAGCTGAAGCTCTCTGGCTGATAGGTGCCGTTCAGGCGGACGTTGACGCGGCGGCCCTTGCGGTCCTCGCAGGTGCCCTCGAAGCGAGCGTTGCCGGCGCCGACCTGACGCACCGGATAGGTGCACTTCCAGCGGTTGGTCGACAGGCCGCCGAAGAAGCGGTTGATCTCGCTGGGGCGGACGCATTTGGTCTCGGTGTCGCGGACGCCCACGGCGCTGGTGGTGTACTCCCAGTAGCCCGGCAGGACGGTGTCGTTGCTCGACTGGGCCGCCATGGCCGCCTGCGGCGTGGCGGGCGCGGCGAGGAACAGGGCGCCGGCGATCACCGGCGCGGCGGTGGCGGCGACGCGGACAAGAAGGGAAGGCTTCATGGCGGTTCCAGGATTGAACATCGGTCTCATGGCTAATGGAGATATATGGCGGCAATTGAACGGCGGCTGAACGGCTCCGTTGCGCCCGTCCAGTCTTGACGGGACGCGGTTTCCTCCTCTATAGGCCCCCCTCTCGCGCGGGATGACCTCCCGCGCGCACCTGTTTCATGCGTCCGCCTCGTATCGCGCGGACCGCTCCGAAGGATAGTCAGATGTCGCGTCGCTGCGAACTCACCGGTATCGGCCCCATGGTCGGCAACAGCGTGAGCCACTCGAACGTCAAGACCAAGCGCCGCTTCCTGCCGTCGCTGAAGACGGTCAAGGTCGCTTCGGAGGCCCTCGGCCAGACCTTCAGCCTGCGCATCTCGAACGCCGCCCTGCGCACCCTCGACTACAAGGGCGGCCTCGACCCGTTCATCGTCAAGGCCCGCGACGAGCAGCTGTCGGTCGCGGCCCAGCGCATCAAGCGCCAGGTCAAGGCCAAGCTGGCCGAGCAAGCCGCCGCCTGACCCACGACGGTTGCGGAGAATTTGAAGAGGCCGGTGGAAACACCGGCCTTTTTCTTTGCGCGGCGCAGGGGCAGGATCGCTTCATGACCCGCGACGAGATGTTCGCCTACGCCCTGAGCCAACCCGGCGCGGAGGACTCGACCCTGCACGGCGGGCGCTGCATCCGCGTGCGGGGTCAGTGGATCGTCAACGAGGGGCGTGAACCGGATGCGCTGGCGGTGGCGCTGGATCTCGACACGGTCGAATTTCTCAAGGAAACCGAGCCTGAGGCCTGGTTCCAGACGCCCCACTACGAAGGCTGGCCCGCAGTGCTGGTGCGCTACGAGGCCGCCGACGACGACCGCCTGCGCGAGCAGATTGACAAGGCCTGGGCCCGGCGGGCGACGAAGGCGCAAAGGAAGGCGCGCGGCCTCGAGGCTTGACGGTTGCGCGCCGGGTGCGGCGCCTTAGGCTGGCGTCGGTTCATCGTCGGGAGACTTCCGTGTCCAAGCTCGCCTGCCGCGCCGCCCTGACGGGCGTATCCATGATCGCCCTCGCCGCCTGCGCCGCCGGTTCCGGCGACAGGACCATGACCACGGATTCGGTCGCCGACGCCGCACCCTCGGCCCAGGCCGCTCCCGCGCGGGAATCGACGGCCTTCACCCTCGGCACCGACCAGCCCCGCGCGCCCGAGCAGTTGGCGGTGACCCTCGACAAGGCCGACCTCTCGATCAAGGTTCTCCCCGACGACAGGGCCATCGACGCCGTCGCCCTGCTGGACTTCACCGCCACCGCGCCGGTCGAGCGGCTGGTAGTCGAGCTGGACACCCTGCTGACGGTGTCGGAGGTCGCCGTGGACGGCGTCGTCGTGCCGGCCGACCGCTGGTCAAATCCCGAAGGCCGGATGACCGTCGAACTGGGCCGCACGCTGGCCGTCGGCGAGACGGCGCAGCTGCGGATCGCCTATGCCGGGCAGCCGCGCGTGGCGCCGATGGCGCCGTGGGATGGCGGCTTCGTCTGGGCCACGGCGCCGTCGGGCGAGCCTTGGATCGCCACAGCGATTCAGCCGGAGGGCTGCGATATCTTCTGGCCCTGCATCGACCACCCGCTGGCCGAGCCCGGCCGCGTCGACCTGCACATCACCGTGCCGTCGAACCTGGCGGCGCCCTCGAACGGGAAATTCCTCGGCAAGGTCGATCACGGAGACGGCTGGACCACATGGAACTGGTCGGCGGCCAATCCGAACACCTACGCCATCGCGCTGAACATCGGACCGTATGAAGAGGTCAGCGCCGACTACCGCAGCCGCTTCGGCAACGTCATCCCGCTATCCTACTGGCACCTGAAGTCGGACGATCCGGACAAGGTGGCGGACCTGTTCGCCCAGTTCGCGCCGATGATGGACTTCTACGAGGCGACCGTCGGCCCCTACCCGTTCGGCGACGAGAAGATGGGCGTGGTCGAGACGCCCCACCTCGGCATGGAGCATCAGACGATCAACGCCTACGGCAACGAGTACAAGCTGGACGGCAAGGGCTACGACTGGCTGCTGCACCACGAACTGGCGCACGAGTGGTTCGGCAACCAGATGACCAACCGCAACTCGGACGACATGTGGCTGCACGAAGGGCTGGGCAGCTATATGCAGCCGCTCTATCTGCGCTGGCTGCACGGCGAGCGGCTGATGCAGGCCGAACTGCTGGATCAGCGCCGGGGGCTGATCAACAAATTCCCGGTCGTCTCCGGCGAGGACAAGAGCGAGGACGAAGTCTACCAGGGCGAAACCGGTCCGGCGCTGGACATCTACAACAAGGGCTCGCTGATCGCCCACAGCCTGCGCATGCTGATCGGGGACGAGGCCTTCTTCCGCGCCGTGACGCGGCTGGTCTACGGCACAGCGACGCCGCGTCCGGGCGAGTTCGAGCCGCGCAACGCCACCACCGACGAGTTTCTGGCCCTCGTCAACGAGGAGAGCGGACGGGACCTGACGTGGTTCTTCGAGGGCTACCTGTATCAGGCCGCCCTGCCAGATCTGCGTCAGACCCGCGAGAACGGCCAACTGGCGCTGGAGTGGGTGACCGGAAACGGCGGCGTCTTCCCGATGCCGGTGGAGGTGGAGATCGACGGCGAGCGCCGGACGGTCGCCATGTCCGGCGGCCGCGGACGGATCGCGGTCCCAGATGGGGCCCACGTGCTGATCGATCCGGAAAACAAGGTGCTGCGCCGGCTGGAGTTCATCGAGGAATGGAAGGCGGCGGGCGGAAGCTAGACCGCCTCGGCCGTCACCGACTGCCGCACGAGCTGGCAGGCGCCCTGGGTGGTCAGGAAGGCGATATCGGCGGCGTCGCGGCCGCAGGCGATGCGGACCAGCCCCTCGACCGGCGCCAGCCCCGTGGGGTCGACCAGCCACCAGCCGTTGGACAGCCAGACCTCGAAGATGGCGTGGAAATCGGGCGGGGTGAGCTGGTGGGCGTAGGCGCTGACCGCCCGGGCCGGGATGCCAGAGGCGCGGCACAGGGTGATGCCCATATGGGTGAAGTCCCGACACACCCCGGCGCGGTCGATGAAGGTGCGCGCGGCGGTGGTCTCGCTGTCCGAGGCCCCGGGTTCATAGTCGATCTCGGCCTTGATCCAGTCGAGAATCTTCAGCACCCGGTCGCCGCCGGCCGTGCCGCCGAAGGTGCGCTCCGCAAAGCGGCTGAACTGGTCCGAGGGGCAGTAGCGGCTGGGCCAGAGATAGGTCAGCACCTCGGCCGGCAGATCGCCCCAGTCGTGCTGGACCGTCACCGGTGGCAAGCCCTTCAGCACACCGTTGTCGACCAGGGCCTCATAGGTCAGGGCCACGTCGCCGGACAAATGGGCGCGCAGGGTTCGGGCTCCGAACTCCTCGTCCTTGTTTTCGACGAAGGCGACGGCAGGCGAGGTCGTCAGCCGCTCCTCAAGGATGGTCTGGCCCGGCCAGTGGGCGACCTGGATCTTGTAGATCGCATCGGTGGGCGGATCGAAACGGTAGACGAGGTCGGCGCGGACACGAATCTTCATGGGGCCGGACTGCGCCGGCCCCATGGGATCGTCAACGGGTCATACCGGCAGGCGGTCAATCGCTCTCTGAGTCGTCGTCCGAAACGACCACGACCGCGGCCGCGATCACGCCGGCGATCGCCAGAAGTCCGATGACGGGAATGCCGAGGAATTCGCTTGAGCTCCCGGCCTCGGGCCCCACGCGGTCTCCGACCCGGGCGGTCGCGCTTTGGGTGGTGGCGGCGGCCTGACCTGCGATCAGCAGGGCCCCGGCCGCGACAGCGGCAAGCGTTTTCTTCATGGTGGTTCTCCCGATGGGTTCACCTCACCAACCCGACTAACGGACGCGGGTTCCCGTAACGCAGGTATTGATTAGCTTACCGCCTGCGCCTCCCCAGCAGCGGCAGGGCGAACAAAAGGGGCAGGGCGAAGAACACCAAATGTCCGCCTGTCGCATAATAGACAGCGAAGCTCACCACCACCGCAGCCGCCACGACAATGGCCATCGTACCCAACCGCATGCCGATCCTCCTGAGCCCCGGCTCGGCCCGCAATCCGAGCCGCCCCTTCCAAGTTTCCGCGGCGGTCATGGTTCCAATTCGATGTCCCAGTAGAGGTAGTCGAGCCAGCTCTGGTGCAGGTAGTGAGGCGGGAAACGGCGGCCGAATTCCTGGAGCTGCCAGGCGCTGGGCCGGTGCGGCGTCCGCCGCATCGGCATGCCGGCCTGCTGGGGCGTGCGCCCGCCCTTCTTCAGGTTGCACGGGCTGCAGGCGGCGACGATGTTCTCCCATGTGGTGCGCCCGCCCCGGCTGCGCGGAATGACGTGGTCGAAGGTCAGTTCGGTCGTGGCGTTGCAGTACTGGCAGGCGAAACCGTCGCGCAGGAAGACGTTGAAGCGCGTGAAGGCGGGCTGGCGATTCTGATCGACGTAGTTCTTCAGCGCGATGACGCTGGGCAGGACGATCTCCATCGACGGGCTGCGGACGACCTTATCATAGGTCGAGACCACGTCGACGCGATCCTGGTACACCGCCTTGACCACTTCCTCCCACGGCCAGATCGACAACGGGTAGTAGGACAGCGGCCGGAAGTCGGCGTTGAGCACCAGCGCGGGCCAGCCGGAGGGAGGGCGGCTCAGGACCTGCATCAGGCCCTCGTCGTTCGGATGAGGTTTATCGACGCGACCGGACTGAAGACACGTCTCCTTCCCTGGCTGTGCCCGAATCCTACGCCTGATTCGACCGCATTGCGATGGCGGCGAGATGACGGTCGCGCAACGCTCAGCCGCGCGCCGCGCTGCCCGGGAAGGACGGCAGGCTCCAGCCCCAGGTCAAGGCGCCCGCGCGCAAGGCGAATCCGCAGGGCGCGGCGATCAGGGCGGCCTCCAGATTGGACAGGCCGAGCGCCTTCAACGCTACATAGGCCGTGGCGGCCAGCAGGGCGGCCGTCACGGTGATCTCCCGCCGCAGAAGGATCGAGGGCTGACCTGCCAGCAAATCGCGCACAATCCCGCCGAAACAGGCCGTCAGGGCGCCCATGACGATGCAGATCAACGGCGCGCCGCCCAGCGCTTCGGCCTTGGCCGCACCCATGACCCCATACGCAGCCAGGCCGACGGCATCGAGCCACAGCAGAGCCCTGAAGCGCCAGTCTCTCTGACCGACGAACCAGACCAACAGCGCCGCCGCGAGGCAGATCGCAATGTACCGCCAGTCCTGGACCCAGAAGACCGGCGCGTCGATCAGAAGGTCGCGCAGGGTGCCGCCGCCGACGCCGGTGATGGCCGCGAAGAAGCCGAGGGTCACCAGGTCGTGCTTCTCGCGCGCGGCGGCCAATGCACCGGTCGCGCCGAACACGGCCACGCCGGCATAGTCCAGCGCGTACAGGGTCGGCAGGATCGGCTCGCTGAGGGCTTCGAGCGTCGGGGCGTCGATCACGGCGGCGGTTCCTCCAGCGCGATCTCGCCGCGCCTGACCGCTCCATACCATCCCCAGAGCAGATGCGCCGCAATGCTCCGGTGCGGTCGCCAGACTTCCGCCCGGGCATAGGCCTGCTTCTCGCGCGGGCGCAGAGCCGCCCCGTCCGCCCAGCGCATGGCCTCCTGCAACGCGATGTCGCCGGCCGGGAAGACGTCCCGACGCCCTTCGCAGAACATCAGAAAGGTCTCGGCCGTCCATCGGCCGACGCCCTTGATCGCAGTGAGCCGGGCGACGGCTTCGTCGTCGGAAAGCCGCTCGAGATGGTCCAGGTCGATACGGCCCTCCGCCTGGGCGCGGGCGATCTCGTGACCATAGGTCGCCTTCTGGATTGAAAGCCCGAAACCACGGAGCGTCTCGATGTCCGTCGCCAGCACGCGTTCGGAGGTCACCTCCCCGCCCAGTCCCGCCTCGACACGGGCCCAGATCGCGGCGGCCGAGGCCAGCGAGACCTGCTGGTCGACAATCATGTGAAACAGACCCTCGAACCCGCCCACGCGGCGGCGCCATTCGAAGGCCGGAGTCTGGGCGTGCGCGCGCGCCAGCAGGGGGTCAATTTCAACGATCGTGCGCCGCGCCGCGTCGATGTCGTCCAGCCAGTAGGGCGTCTGCATGGCGGCGAGCCTAGCGACGGGTTTGAACGCGACAAGCGCCGGATGTGATCGCGTCCGGTTCCCGCTATCCTGCACCCATGTTCGTCACTCGCTTCGCCCCTTCGCCGACCGGCCGGCTGCACAAGGGCCACGCCTTCTCGGCCCTGAGCGCCTGGAGCCGCGCCCGCGCCGCCGGCGGCCGGTTCCTGCTGCGGATCGAGGACATCGATCCGACCCGCTGCCGGCCGGAGTTCGAGTCGGGCATTCTCGAGGATCTGACCTGGCTGGGGCTGGACTGGGAGCAGCCGGTGCGGCGCCAGTCGCAGCACCTGACCGACTACGCCACAGTGGTGGACGTGCTGGACCGGCGCGGCCTGCTGTACCGCTGCTTCCGCACTCGCAAGGACATCCTCGACGCCATCGGCGATGCGCCGCACGGCCCCGCCGATGCGGTGCGGCCGGGCCCCCATCCGGTCGACGAAGAGGCCAGGTTGCTGGACGAGGGACGGCCTTTCGCCTGGCGGCTGTCCCTGGACCGGGCTCGTGAGGTGCTGGGCGGACGGACCTGGGAGGCGCTGGCGTTTGTCGAGGAAGGCGAAGGTCCCGGCGGCGAGCGCGGCCTGATCCGGGCGAGGCCCGAGACGGCCGGTGACGTCGTTGTGGCGCGCAAGGACGCGGGCACGGCCTATCATGTGGCGGTCACGCACGATGACGACCTGCAGGGCGTCACCCATGTGATCCGCGGGCAGGACCTGTTTGAAGCCACCCATGTGCAGGTGCTGCTGCAGGCGCTGATGGGCTGGCCGACGCCGGTGTATCGCCACCACCGGCTGCTGACCGGCGAGGACGGTCGACGGTTCGCCAAGCGGGACAATTCCGTGACGCTGGCCCAGTTGAGGGCCGGCGGCGTCAGCCCTGCGACGCTCCGCGCCGAACTGGGGTTCTAGTCGGCCGGCCGCGGGTTGGCCTGCGCGGGGAACGCGGGGGACGCGGGGGCTAGACTTCGTGAGCGCTTCAGGTTGCCGCCGGCCAACGGCCAAGGTAGCGTTTGCGATATGCAAATCCTCCGACGCACGCTGCTGGGCGGAGCGGCGTGTCTTTCCGCCCTCGCCGCCCGGCCCGCCGCATCCCGGACCGGAACCTTCGACGAGGCGCTGGACGCCGCCTTCCGGGTCGGCCCTCCGGCGCTCGGCGGCGGCGTGTTGACCCCTGCAGGCCTGATCTGGTCGGGCGTACGCGGCGTCAGGCGCGCGGGCTCCGACGCGGAGGCCACGATCCACGACCGCTGGCATCTGGGCTCGAACACCAAGGCGATGACGGCCGCCGTCTTCGCCCGACTGGTCGAACAGGGGCGCACACACTGGGGACTGACCCTGCGCGAGGCCTTCCCGGAGGCGACGCTCGACCCGGCGTGGCGCGACGTGCCGATCGAAACCTTGATGCGTCATCGCGGCGGGCTGACGGACGAGCCGGTGATGGGCCGGGCGTGGCTTGCAACCGCCCGCGCCGACCCGCGCTCCCTTCCCGTTCAGCGGGCCGATCTCGCCGCCGCGGCCCTCGCCCGCCCGCCCGCCGGTCGCCCGGGCGAGTTCGCCTACGCCAACCTCAACTACGTCATCGCCGGCGCCGCGATCGAGGCGATCACCGGCGGATCGTGGGAAGACGCCATGCGGGCCGAGATATTCGGGCCTTTGGGACTGTCCAGCGGCGGCTTTGGGGCGCCGCCCGATCCGAACGCGTGGGGCCACCGCCAGGTCGGCGATCGGCCCTGGCCCATGGACCCGGCCAGCCCGGCCGCCGACAATCCGGCCGCCCTCGGCCCCGCCGGCACGGCCCACATGACCATCGCCGACTACGCCCGGTGGGCCCGGGCGACCTGCAGCGGCGGCGACTGGCTGTCGGACGACAGCCTGGGCCGGTTGAACGCCACGACCGAGACCAACCCCGCCTATAGCCTCGGATGGATGGTCCAGCCCGCGCCGCCTTTCGGGGCCTTCGCCGGCGCCGGCGAAACCCTGGCGCACGAGGGCTCCAACACCTACTGGCACACCATCGCCATCGTCGCTCCGGCGGCGGGCCTGGCGGTGTTCGCCTTCGCCAACGACGGCGCCAAGGGGCCGACCGCCTGCCGGATGCTGGCCCAGAGGCTGATCGCCCTGACGGGCTGAAGTTCGCCGCCCTCTTTCGCCGGCCGCCGGGCCGTCTAAGAGTAGGTCGGGTATGGATCGTGATTTCGCCGACTTCTGGAACCTGCTGTGGGAGGCCGGCCTCGGGCTGTGCGCGGCCTTCGCCCTGCTCAACGCCTTCGCGCCGCATCAGGACCTGCCGTGGAAGCCGCTGGATCTGAGCCACCCGATCGGCCAGGCGACGGCGGCCAAGGTGGCCGATTTCGAGCTGGCCCGCACCGCGGCGGCGGAGGAGGTCAAGGCCGTCACCGACGCCTGCATGCAGGTCCTGCGCGAGGCCGGCGTCACGGTCGAACGGGCCGCGGACCGCGACGACGGCGGCTTCTGCGTCGTGCGGGGGGCGGTCCGGATCACCGGCGGGGCGGTGACGCCGCTGGCGCCGGGCGGCCTGGTCATGCAGTGCCCGCTGGCGGTGCGCTACGTCATCTGGGACCGCCAGGTGTTGCAGCCGGCGGCTATGGCGACGTTCGGGTCGCGGGTCGCGCGGGTCGAGAACTACGGCTCCTATTCCTGCCGGCGCATCTATGGCCAGACCGATGTCTCGGCGCGGCCGTCCGAGCATGCGCGGGCGAATGCGCTGGATATCGCCGGGGTGACGCTGGCCGATGGCCGGACCGTCTCGGTCGCGGGCGACTGGGACGGCGAGGGCCGGCGGGGCCAGAAGGGGCGGGCCTTTCT
>DASRXE010000039.1:0-4197 GCA_035654315.1 Brevundimonas sp. | reverse complement strand
CTCGCCGAGGAGACCGGCGTCGTCTCCGCCGAGCTTCTGTCGAAGACCGAGGAATGGATCGCCTACGCCTTCCCGGCCGGCTACGGCGGAACCAAGCAGGCCCGCGGCTTCGCCGGCCAGAAGCAGAAATGGTTCGCCTTCCGCTTCACCGGCGACGAGTCCGAGATCGACCTCGAGACCCACGGCGACATCGAGTTCGACGCCTGGCGCTGGGGCCGCCTCGACGAAGCCCCCGACCTGATCGTTCCCTTCAAGCGCAAGGCCTACGAACAGGTGGTGGCGGCGTTCGCGCCGCTGGTGGTCTAGGGGTGGTTAGTGGCTGGTGGTTAGTGATTGCAGCTTCACCGGCGACGGGAGGGCGGCGCCGACCGCGCCATCGCACAGCCGCCAGCCAAACACTGACCACTAGCCACTAGCCACTATCACCCTACGCCGCGCACCCCTCCGGCTTCACCACCCGCTTCGTCGACGCCGGATATTTCGCCATCAGCCGCGCGGGCCGGATCGGCCGCGAGACGAAGCCGCCGCCGCAGTTCGGGCAGACGCCCTTCAACACCCCCTCCACACACGTCGCGCAGAATGTACATTCAAAGGTGCAGATGCGCGCCTCGGCGCTGTCGAACGGCAGGTCGCGGTCGCAGCACTCGCAGTTGGGTCGAAGCTCGAGCATGGCGGGTCCGGTGAGTGGCTAGTGACTAGTGGTTAGTGACCACAGCTTCACCGCCAGCGGAAGGGCGGCGCCCTCCGCGCCATCGCGCAGCCGTTGGCCAGCCACCAACCACTAACCACTAACCACTAACCACGTTCAGTGCGCCTCACCGCCTGGCGCCAGCCGGAACAGCACCAGCCCCGCCAGCACCAGCAACGCCGCCGCCACCCGCAGCGGACTCAGATGCTCGCCCAGCAGCACCACCCCGACGATGAAGGCCCCGACCGCCCCGATGCCCGTCCACACCACATAGGCGGTGCCCATCGGCAGCGACTTCATCGCCAGCGACAACAGGCCGAAGCTCACGGCCATGAACCCCAGCGTCGCCACGCTCGGCCACAGGCGGGTGAAGCCCGCGGACTGTTTCATGAAATACGCCCAGACGATTTCCAGCAGTCCGGCGATGATCAGATACGTCCAGGCCATGGTCGCGGCCCTCCTCTCAAAGGGCCGGGCCGTCCCGGACTTCGTCCCGCCTGATGCTGGATCGGCGCGGGAGCGAGGACGTGGCCTCGTCTTGCAGGGGCTATCTAGGACCTGCGGCCGGAGGGTCAAGGTCTGCGCCGCGCAGCGTCAGCACCACAATCTCGGGCGGGGCGCGGAAACGCACCGGCAGGATCGAAACGCCGACACCGCCGGTGACGAACAGCTTGCGCCCACCTTCATCGTAGAGACCGCACGCCCACCGCTCCGACATGCGCGAGGCGTGCACCAGACGGCCGAAGACCGGCAGATTGACCTGCCCGCAGTGGGTATGGCCCGCGAGCGTCAGCGCCACCCCTTGCGGCACCTCCAGGAATGGGTCGGGCCAGTGGGTCAGGACGATGACCGGCGCGGCGTCGGTGACCTGCCGCAGGGTCGCCCCGACCAGCGGCGGCTCGCGCGGAGACTCGATATCCGCCAGCCCCGCGATCCAGAACGCGCCCGCCGGCCGGGCAACCCGGGTCGCCCCGTTGTCCAGAACCCGCACCCCGGCCCGCGTCAACGCAGCCGCTATGGCCACATCGTCGTACCAGGAATCGTGATTGCCCAGCACGCCATGGACCCCCAGCGGAGCGGACAGGCCGCCGAACGCCTCGACCCCCTTCAGGATTTCGGACTGCTCAGGTCGCGCCCTGACGGCCGCAGGCTCGTGCCCGCCGGCGTAGTCACCCAGCAGCACCACGACATCGGGCCGCTCGGCGTTCATGCGGGCGACCAGCCGTCCCACGCGCGCGACGTCGGTGTGCGGTGCGGCGACGTGGGTGTCGGAAATGACGCCGATGCGCAGCGGCGGCCCGGTCCAGTCGGCGCTCTCGACCGTTACGTGGCGCACCGTCAGCGTGGCGGGCTCTGCCAGAAAAGCCCAGACCCCGAGCACCCAGCCGACAAGCACCGTCAGCGCCAGGGCCCACCCAAGAAAAATCCGGCGGCCGCGAAGCAGCCGCCGGACCAGCAAGAAGGTGACTATCGGACCGGCGACAGCGCCGATCCAGGCGAGGACCAGAACGGCGCCCAGCCCCGCCACCGCTGCGGCCTCAGCCCGCCGCCACTTCCGAGGCCTGTTCGGCCAGGATGGTCAGGCCGGCCGGGGTGACGTCAGCGAAGCCGCCGTGGACCTCGAACTGGCGGCGCGAACCCCCGTCGATGACCGTCACCACGCCTTCGCGCAGGGCGGTCATGAACGGCGCGTGGTCGGCCAGGACGCCGAAGTCGCCCTCGACGCCGGGCGCGTCGACCTGGTCGACGAGGCCGGCGAAGACCTCGCGCTCGGGCGACACCAGCGAGAAGCTGAGCTTGCCGGCCATGCTTACGCCGCCTCGGCCAGCTTCTGGGCCTTCTCGACGGCTTCCTCGATGGCGCCGACCATGTAGAAGGCGGCTTCCGGCAGGTGGTCGTATTCACCGGCGACGATGCCCTTGAACGAGCGGATGGTGTCTTCCAGCGAGACGAACTTGCCCGGGGCGTTGGTGAACTGCTCGGCCACAAAGAACGGCTGCGACAGGAAGCGCTGGATCTTGCGGGCGCGCGAGACGACCAGCTTGTCCTCTTCCGACAGCTCGTCCATGCCCAGGATGGCGATGATGTCCTTCAGCGCCTTGTACTGCTGCAGCACTTCCTGAACCGAACGGGCGACCTGGTAGTGCTCGTCGCCGATGACCAGCGGGTCCATGATCCGCGAGGTCGAGTCCAGCGGGTCCACGGCCGGGAAGATGGCCTGGGCGGCGATGTCGCGGCTCAGCACGGTGGTGGCGTCAAGGTGGGCGAACGAAGCGGCGGGCGCCGGGTCGGTCAGGTCGTCGGCGGGCACGTAGATGGCCTGCACCGAGGTGATCGAGCCCTTCTTGGTCGAGGTGATGCGCTCCTGCAGGTTGCCCATCTCGGTGGCCAGCGTCGGCTGATAGCCCACGGCCGAGGGAATGCGGCCCAGCAGCGCCGACACTTCCGAACCGGCTTGCGTGAAGCGGAAGATGTTGTCGACGAACAGCAGAACGTCCTTGCCTTCCTCGTCGCGGAAATACTCGGCTTGGGCGAGACCCGTCAGGGCGACGCGGGCGCGGGCGCCGGGGGGCTCGTTCATCTGGCCGTAGACCAGGGCGCACTTCGAGCCTTCGGTCGAGCCGTTGTTCTTGGTCGGGTCAACGTTGACGTTGGACTCGATCATCTCGTGATACAGGTCGTTGCCCTCGCGGGTGCGTTCACCCACGCCGGCCAGAACCGAATAACCGCCGTAGGCCTTGGCGATGTTGTTGATCAGCTCCTGCATGGTCACGGTCTTGCCCACGCCGGCGCCGCCGAACAGGCCGATCTTGCCGCCCTTGGTGTAGGGGCACATCAGGTCGATGACCTTGATTCCGGTGACGAGGATTTCCGACGAGGTCGACTGCTCCTCGAAGCTCGGGGCCTCGCGGTGGATCGGGCGGTACATGGTGGTCTTGATCGGGCCCTGCTCGTCGATCGGCGCGCCGACGACGTTCATGATGCGGCCCAGCGTGCCCGGGCCCACCGGCGCCAGGATCGAGGCGCCCGTGTCGGTCACCGGCTGGCCGCGCGTCAGGCCTTCCGAGGTGTCCATGGCGATGGTGCGGACCATGTTCTCGCCGAGGTGCTGGGCGACTTCCAGCACCAGGGTGAAGGGCTGGCCGGTCTTCTGGTCGACGTTCTGCGTCTCCAGGGCGTTCAGGATCGCCGGCAGCTGACCCTCGAACTCGACGTCGACGACGGCGCCGATGACCTGGGCGATCCGGCCCGTGCCGGCGCCGGCCGTGACGACGGCGTTGCCGGTCGGGGCGGCCTTCGGAGACTTGGGCGCCGCGGGCTTGCGGGCGGCGGTTTTCTTGGGGGCGGCGGTGTCGGTCATCGGTTCGTTCCGTTCGGAAGGTCGTGTCTGTGCAAGGGTCGGATCAGAGCGCTTCGGCGCCGGCGATGATCTCGATCAGTTCGGTGGTGATCTGGGCCTGGCGCTTGCGGTTGTACTGCAGGGTCAGGCTGTTGATCAGGTCGCCCGC
>DASRXE010000038.1:0-11445 GCA_035654315.1 Brevundimonas sp. | reverse complement strand
GCAAACCGGCCACGGCGTCTCGGTCAAGCTGTCCGCCCTTTCGCCGCGCTACGAAGCCACCCACGAGCCGCGCGTCTGGGCCGAGCTCTATCCGCGCGTCAAGCGGCTGGCCCTGATGTGCCTGGCCGAGGCCCTGCTGCGCACCCCCGACGAGGACACCCGCGACCGGCTGATCGCCGAGAAGATCGGCTCGGCCGACTGGGCCAAACACCTCGGCCAGTCCGACAGCCTGTTCGTCAACGCCTCGACCTGGGGGCTGATGTTGACCGGCAAGCTGGTCGACGTCGACGAAGACGCCAAGCGCGATCTGCCCGGCTTCCTGCGCCGCGTCGCCGGCCGCATCGGCGAGCCGGTGATCCGCCAGGCCGTCGCCGCCGCCGTGCGCATGATGGGCGAACAATTCGTCGTCGGCCGCACCATCAACGGCGCCCTGAAGCGCTCGGCTCGCGAGGGCTGGCTGTGCAGCTTCGACATGCTGGGCGAGGGCGCCCGCACCACCGCTGACGCCGAACGCTACGAAGTCGTCTACGCCCGCGCCATCGAGGCGGTCGGCAAGGTGCGCCGCGACGATCCCGGCATGCGCGGGCCCCAGACCGGCCACGGCGTCTCGGTCAAGCTGTCCGCCCTGTCGCCGCGCTACGAAGCCACCCACGAGCCGCGCGTCTGGGCCGAGCTCTATCCGCGCGTCAAGCGGCTGGCCCTGATCGCCGCCAAATACGACATCAACTTCTGCATGGACGCCGAGGAGGCCGATCGCCTCGCCCTGTCGCTGAAGCTGCTCGACGCCCTCGCCCACGACCCCGACTTCGGCGAGTGGAAGGGCCTCGGCCTCGCGGTCCAGGCCTATCAGAAGCGCGCCTCCGAGGTCGTCGCCCGCGTCGCCGAACTGGCCCGCGTCTCCGGCCGCCGCATCATGGTGCGGCTGGTCAAGGGCGCCTACTGGGACACCGAGATCAAGCGCGCCCAGGTCATGGGCCGGCCCGACTATCCGGTGTTCACCACCAAGGTCGCCACCGACGTCAACTATCTGGTCTGCGCCCGCGCCATCATCGACGCGGCCCCGCACCTGTACGGCCAGTTCGCCACCCACAACGCCGTCTCGCTGGCCGCCGTGCACCGCATGGCGAAGGATTCCGGCGTCGGCATCGAGTTCCAGCGCCTGCACGGCATGGGCGAACCGCTCTATGACGCCGCCGAGGCCGCCTGGTCGGACGAGCAGCTGACCATTCGCGCCTACGCCCCGGTTGGCGGCCACGAGGAGCTGCTGCCGTATCTGGTTCGCCGCCTGCTCGAGAACGGGGCCAACTCCTCCTTCGTCCACGCCCTGCTCGACGAGCGCGTTCCCGCCTCGACCGTCGCCTTCGACCCCGTCGCCGTCCTCGAAAGCCAGCCCGGCCCTCACCCCAAGATTCCGGTCCCCCAGCACATGTACGGAAATCGCCTCAACTCCCTCGGCCGCGACTATTCCCAGCAGGAAGAGCGCGAGCGCCACGCCGTCGCCCTGGAGCTGATCGACCGCGAGAAGCTCAACTCGGGCCCGATCGTCAGCGGCGTCCTCCGCGCCGGCCAGAACCCGACCGACGTGACCAGCCCGTCGGACCGCAACGACGTCCTCGGCTACGTCTCCGAGGCCACAGAGTCGGAAATCCACCAGGCCATCGAGATCGGCGCCCGGGCCCACTTCGTCTGGGACGAGGCCGGCGGCGCCGCCCGGGCCATCGTGCTGCGCGCCATGGCCGACGCGCTCGAGGCGGACATGGACCGCTTCGTGGCCCTGTTGGCCCGCGAGGCCGGCAAGACCCTCAACGACGGCGTCGCCGAGGTGCGCGAGGCGGCCGACTTCCTGCGCTACTACGCCCTGCTGGCCGAGCAGCAGTTCGGCGGGCCCGAAACCCTGACCGGTCCGGTCGGTGAGACCAATTCGCTGGTCCTGCACGGCCGCGGCGTCTTCGCCTGCATCAGCCCGTGGAATTTCCCGCTGGCCATCTTCACCGGCCAGATCGCCGCCGCCCTCGCCGCCGGCAACGCCGTGCTGGCCAAGCCGGCCGAACAGACCCCGCTGGTCGCCGCCGAGGCGGTGCGCCTGTTCCATCGGGCCGGCCTCAAGCCCGACCTGCTGGCCCTCGTCCCCGGCCGCGGCGAAACCGTCGGCGCGGCCCTGGTCTCGCATCCGGGCATCGACGGCGTCGCCTTCACCGGCGGCACCGACACCGCCCGCGCCATCAACGCCGCCATCGCCAAACGCGAGGGCGCGATCATCCCCTTCATCGCCGAGACCGGCGGCCTCAACGCCATGTTCGTCGACACCACCGCCCTGCGCGAACAGGTGCTGGATGACGTCATCCTGTCCGCCTTCGGCAGCGCCGGCCAGCGCTGCTCGGCCCTGCGCGTCCTCTATGTCCCGAAGGACTCGGCCGAACCCCTGATCGAGGGCCTCAAGGGCGCCCTCGCCGCCCAGGTCGTCGGCGACCCCGCCGACCCCTCGACAGACATCGGCCCGGTCATCGACACCGAGTCGCGCCAGGCGCTGGAGGCACATCTGGCCCGGCTGGAAAAGGAAGCGAAGATCATCGCCCGCGCCGACCTGGCCGAAAGCGCCAACGCCGGCGCCGGCTCGGGCGACTATTTCGCCCCGACCATCGCCGAGATCCCGACCCCCGACTTCCTCGAGCGCGAGGTGTTCGGCCCGATCCTGCACATCTACCGTTACGACCCCGCCGACCTGCGTCAGGTGGCCGAGAAGCTGGCGGCGCGGGGCTACGGCCTGACCCTCGGCGTGCACAGCCGCATCGAGGCCTTCGCCGCCAAGGTCATCCGCCTGGTCCCGGCCGGCAACGTCTACATCAACCGCTCGATCACCGGCGCTGTCGTCGGCGTCCAGCCCTTCGGCGGCGAGGGCCTGTCGGGCACCGGCCCCAAGGCCGGCGGCCCCAACAGCCTGATCCGCTACGCCTCCGAAAAGGCCATCAGCAACAACATCGCGGCGCAAGGCGGCGACCCCGCGCTGCTGAACCTCTGACCTGCGTCTCCTCCCCGTCGCGCGGCGATGGGGAGGGGGACCGCGAAGCGGTGGAGGGGCTGGTCAGTCGACCTTCGCCGCCTCCCCCCGCGCCGCCTCCCGGAACAGCCACGCCGCCAGCAGCCAGCCCAGCGCGAACACCCCGACGATGCCGAAGACGATGTGCTCATAGGCCAGCGCCAGGAAGCCCGTGCCGAACTGCACCACCGCCGTCGCGACCATGACCGCCGCCATCCCCTTCGCCCGGAAGCGGACCAGGAAGGACCCGATCAGGGCGATGGCGATCACCCCGAAGAAGATCTGGTTCAGCGGATTGTTCTCGTCGCCGATGATGCCGACAGCGAGATTCGACCAGGTGATGAGGAAGCTCGTCCCCACCGCCACGATCATGCCGGCGCGGTAGGCCAGCTTCCCCGACAGCCGCAGGCCCGCCTCGGCCAGCCCGGCGGCCACCAGCAGCATGACGCCCCAGGCGACGAAGTCCCCCGTCGTCCACGGCAGGTCCGCGAACAGCCTGAACCCCAGCGGCACGAGCCAGACGAACGCCGCCCCGCCCCACACCACCGTGCGCAGCCACCGCGTCAACCGCGCGTCCCTCTGCGCGTCCCCGTTCGTCACAGTCATCTCGTCTCTCCCGGTCGTCATTGACGTCCGGACCGTGCCGCGGCCGGCCGTGACGGGCATGAGCGAATTGTGAGGACTCGCTGAAAAGCGCGCCCGGGCCGGCTTATGCCCCGCCGCCGCCCGCCGCCACATAGATGGTGCAGGTCGAGCGCCCGCCGGTCAGCGGATTGTCGAACGCCACCACCTCAGCCCGCGCCCCGGGAAACACCGCGTCCAGCACGGCGAGGAAGGCGTCGTCCGGCGCCTCGTCCGACCACATGGCGAACACGCCGTCCCCCGTCAGCCCCTCCCGCACCCGCGCCAGCCCCTCCCGCGAATAGAACCGCGCGTGGTCCGGATGCAGCAGATTGCGGGGCGAATGATCGATATCGAGCAGCACCACGTCATAGCGCCCGCCCTCGCCCCGCGGCGCGTCGAACCAGCCGAAGAAATCGCCATGCGACAGGAGGCAGCGCGGCTCCGTCCCGAGGCTGTCGCCGATCGGCACGAGCCCCGCCCGATGCCATTCGATCACTGGCTCGAGGGCGTCGACCACCTCCACCGAGGCCACCCGCGGATGCGCCAGCGCCGCCCGCGCGGTGTAGCCGAGCCCCAGTCCGCCGACGAGCACGCGCAGCCCCTCGCCCCTGGCCGCCGCCAGTCCGCGCACCGCCAGCTCGACCTCTCCCACCGTGAACAGGCTCGACATCAGGTGCTCGTCGCCGAGGATCACCTCGACCACATCCTGGTCGATGGCCGCCACCCAGCGGCGCCGCAGCACCAGCGGCCCCATGGCCGTGGGTCGATAGTCCAGTTCCTCGATCAACCGCCCCATGTCAGCCCTCCGCGCCTCGGCCGGCACCCTGCGGGCGAACGCCGCCGAACGCCACCTTCGTCCGTCGCTCCCCCCGGTTCCGTGCCGGGATTGTGAGGGGCGGCGCCGGAACGGCGACCGCCTCGCCCCGTTTCCGCACCTCCCGTCAGTAAGGAGAGCTTGAATGCACACCCACGATGATCGCGCCGTAAAGGTCCTCAACAGCCTGATCGAGACGACGATGGACAGCGCCCACGGCTACCGCAGCGCCGCGGAGGGCGCCGACAATCCCGAGTTCAAGAGCCTGTTCAGCGAGCGCGCGGGCAAGCGCGAGGAACTGTGCCGCCGCCTTCAGCAGGAGGTGCGCAGCTTCGGCGGCGAGCCCGAGGACGACCAGTCCCTGATGGGCCGCATCCACAACAAGTTCGCCGAAATGCGCGGCGACGTCATGGGGCGCGACGACAAGGGCGTCATCGACGAGGTCGAGCGCGGCGAGGACGTCATCAAGGCCAAATTCGAGCAGGCGACCCGTGACACGGACCTGCCCGAGCCCGCTCGCCAACTGGTCACGTCCGCCTACGCCGAGGTCAAGGCGGACCATGACGCCATCAGTCAGCTGAAGCACAGCATGCACTGATCCGGTCTGTCGGCCGGCGAATCGCAGGCGGCTCGCCGCGCCGGGCCAGACTGGAAATGGGGTCAATTCGGTTTCGTTCAAGAATTGCCCCGCCGCGATTTATGCGCAGTTTGTCGAGCCCTCGAAAACCGGACGGAGGGTTCCATGCGCATACTGTTGTCGACCTTTGGATCACGCGGCGACGTCGAGCCCCTGGCGGCGCTCGGCGCGGCGCTGCGGAGCCTCGGCGCCGAGGCCGTCGTCTGCGCCCCGTCGGACGCCGAGTTCGCGGCCTTGCTCGACCGCGCGGGCGTGCCGCTGGCCCCCGCCTTCACCGCGGTGCGCACCTGGGCCGCCGACGCCATGGCCAACCGCCCGCCGATGCCCCTGCCCGAGCGGGCGGCGCAGGTCATGGCGGCCCAGTACGAGGCGCTCTCGGCGGCGGCCGAGGGCTGCGACGCCATCCTGGCCACCGGCCTGTTCCCGTCCGTCGCCGCCGCCCGCTGCGTGGCCGAGGTCCGCGGCCTCCCCTATGTTCACGCCGCCTACTGTCCGGTCTTCATCCCCTCGGAACACCACCGGCCCCACGACTGGCCGACCCATCCCCTGCCGGACGACGAGACCGACATCGGCCGGCTGTGGGATCGCGACATCCAGACCATGAACAGCCTGTTCGGCGGCGCCATGGCCGGCCTGCGCGCCCGCATCGGCCTGCCGCCCGTCGACAATGTCCGCGACCACGTCTTCACCCTCCATCCGCTCTTGGCGGCCGACCCCGTCATCGCGCCGTGGCCGGCGACCACGATGCGTGACGTGGTCCAGACCGGCGCCTGGATCCTCCCCGACGATCGCCCGCTGCCCGCCGACCTCCTGGCCTTCCTCGAAGCGGGCGAGGCGCCGGTCTACCTCGGCTTCGGCAGCATGCCGATGGAGGCGCTGAAGACGGCGGGCCGGGCGGCCGTCGACGCCGTCCGCGCCCAGGGCCGCCGCGTGCTCCTGTCGCGCGGCTGGGCCGATCTCGCCCTGACCGACGGCGCGGCGGACGGCTTCGCCATCGGCGATGTCAATCAGCAGGCGCTGTTCCCGCGCGTCGCCGCCGTCATCCACCACGGCGGCGCTGGCACGACCACCGCCGCCGCCCGCGCCGGCGCGCCCCAGGTCATCGTCCCGCAGGTCGCCGACCAGCCGTATTTCGCCGGCCGCGTCGCCGCCCTCGGCATCGGCGTGGCCCACGAAGGCCCGACGCCGACGGTTGACTCCCTCTCCGCCGCGCTCGAGATAGCCCTGCGCCCCGAGACCCGCGCCCGGGCCGCCGCGGCCTCGGCCACGATCCGGGCAGACGGGGCGCAGACAGCCGCCCGGTGGCTGCTTGACCGCCTGACGGCCTAGGGTCTCTCAGGGTCCGGACCGGCCTTCACTCTCGCGGTCGCGCGCGTAGTGACCGGCCAGCGGAAACTCCGGCAGCCACGCCTCCCGGCGGATCGTCCAGTTCTCATAGGTGGGCGTCAGCTGGTCCGGCGCGTCCAGCGCCCCCAGATGGACCTCGACCTCATCCCCGCTGCGCGCGAACACCGACGACCCGCAGCGGGGGCAGAAGTGGCGCGCGCCGTAGGCCCACGTCTCGCCCTGCACCGTCACCGCCGCCTCCGGGAAGATCGCCGCCGCGAAGAACAGCGCCCCATGATGCTTGCGGCAATCCATGCAGTGACAGATGCCGACCCGGTACGGCCGTCCGGCGGCGACGAGCCGCACAGCCCCGCACAGGCACCCGCCGGTGAACTGTTCCATTCATCTCTCCTCCCGCCCGCGGCGGAGCTGGCAGTTTGCAACGGCCCGGTCTGATGTTGGCAAGGACGCGGTCCCGCTGAGGCGTAACTTCGATCCGGGTGGAATGTGGCCGCCGCACGGGGCTAAAAGTCGAAGATGGAAGAAGCGGTTCAACCCAAGAAGTCCGTCCGCGCCCGCGCTGACGCGATCAAACCCTTTCGGTGCAAGCACCTGATCGCGGTGATCGAAAACCCGTCGGATGTGAAGAACATCGGGACGGTTATCCGGAACGTGAACGCCATGGGCGTCGAGAAGGTCTACGTCGTCGACCCCCGCCGCTCCCTGCCGGATGATTGGCACGACCTGCGCGGCGATAAGGCGATTTCAAAGATCTCCGTCTCCGCCGTCAAATGGACGTTCGTGAAGCGGTTCGACAGTACGGATGACTGTTTCGACTACCTGGAAAGCAAGGGCTTCAAGTCGGTCGTCACCTCACCGCACGTCAAAGGCAAGATCAACATTTTCCTCGACGAGGGCGACTTTACGGTTCACCCCAAGCTTGCCGTCTGGTTCGGCAGCGAGGCCATCGGCATCAGCGAACGCGCCGTTGAACGAAGCGAGATGTGCGTCAGCGTCCCGATGTTCGGCATGATCGAAAGCCTGAACCTCGGCACGAGCTCGGGCATCGTCTTGTACGAAGTTGCGAAGCAGAGGCGCGCCTATCAAAGCCGCTACCGGCTGCGCAAAAGACGCGGCGAACGCGAAACGCCCCTGCCGACAGTGCTCGTCTCCGGCGATTAGAGACCGCCCTCCCTCAACGACGAAAGCCGGCCCCGCTCACGCGGAACCGGCTCCCGTCATCCCTTGACGCACACCACCTGACGCAGGGTGTGCACGACCTCGATCAGGTCGGTCTGGGCCGCGATGACCGCGTCGATGTCCTTGTAGGCCATCGGCGTTTCATCGATCACCTCGGCGTCCTTGCGGCACTCGACGCCCTCGGTGGCGCGGACGTGGTCCTCCACCGTGAAGCGCCGCCTGGCCTCGGTCCGGCTCATCGCCCGTCCGGCGCCGTGCGAGCAGGTGCAGAACGAGTCCGCATTGCCCTTGCCGCGCACGATGAACGACTTCGCCCCCATCGAACCGGGGATGATGCCCAGCTCGTCCAGCTTGGCCGACACCGCGCCCTTGCGGGTCAGGAACACGTCCTTGCCGAAATGGCGCTCCTTCGAGACGTAGTTGTGGTGGCAGTTCACCGCCTCCTGCGTCGTCTCCAGATCCGGCCAGAACGCGCGCAGCACGTTCAGCACGCTGTCCATCATCACCTCGCGGTTGGCGCGCGCGTATTTCTGCGCCCACGACACCGCGCGGATGTAGTCGATGAAGCCCTCCGAGCCTTCCGGGAAGTAGGCCAGGTCCTGATCCGGCAAGTTCAGGAACCAGCGCCGCGCCTCGTGCTTGGCCCGCTCGATGAAGTAGGAACCGAACCGGTTGCCGACCCCGCGCGAGCCCGAGTGCAGCATCACCCACACGTCCCCGGCTTCATCGAGGCACAGCTCGATGAAGTGGTTGCCCGTGCCCAGCGTGCCCAGGTGGCCGAAGCCACGCGGGTGCGCCGCCTTGGGGTGTTTCTCCACCACGGCGTCGTAGCCGGCCTTGAGGTCGGCCCAGCGGGTCACCGCCGAAGCTGGCGGCTCGCCGGCCCAGGCGCCCTTGTCGTTGCGCCCGCCGTTGTCGGTGCGGCCGTGCGGAACGGCCGCCTCGATGGCGGAGCGGATGGCCGACAGGTCGTCCGGCAGATGCTCGGCGCGGATCGAGGTCCGCACCGCCATCATGCCGCAGCCGATGTCCACGCCCACGGCGGCCGGGATGACGGCCCCCACGGTCGGGATCACCGAACCCACCGTCGCGCCCATGCCCCAGTGCACGTCCGGCATCACCGCCACGTGCTTGTGGATGAACGGCAGCGAGGCCACGTTCTTCAGCTGCTTCAGCGCCGAGTCCTCGATCGGCACCCCCCGGGTCCACGCCTTGATCGGCGCTCCCGGGCTTTCGATCACGTCGTAACCAGCCATGGCCGACGTCTCCTTCTCTGTCTGATCCTCCCGGACCGGCGCGGCGGAGTCTCGCGGATACAAGAAACCCCTCCGGCCGGTGGCGGGAGGGGTTGCTGGAAAAACCGAAGTCGATGGACCCCGCTCCTATGCACCCTCCACGCGCGCGCCGACGCCCTCGACCGGCTGGCGGTCGAGCGACTTGGGCAGGCTCGCATTGATGCAATAGGCGGACATGGGTCGTCTCGTTTTCGGGAGGGCGCTGATATCCGAAACCGAACGGCGAAGCCAGCGCTTTTCCTCCCCGCAACGCGGGGAGGAAATTCTCAGCCCTTCGGCCAGCCCCCCGCCCGGCTCAGCGCGCTCGGCGCCGGGCGTCCGATCAGTCCGCCGATCCAGCGCGCCGTCCCGATCAGGGCGTCGAGGTCGTAGCCGGTGTCGAACCCCGCCCGCTCCAGCATGTAGACCAGGTCCTCGGTGGCGATGTTGCCCGTCGCCCCCGGCGCGAACGGGCAGCCCCCTATGCCGCCCACCGAGGCGTCCAGCACGTCCACCCCCGCCTCCACGCCGGCATAGGCGTTGGCCAGTCCCGTATTTCGCGTGTCGTGGAAATGCAGCCGCAGCACCGCGTCGGGCGCCGCCTTGCGGGCGGCCTCGACCTTGCGGGTCACCGCCCACGGATCGGCCACGCCGATGGTGTCGGCCAGCGCGATTTCCTTCACGCCCAGTTCGCCGATGCGTCCCACCAGATCCTCGACCTGCCCCACCGACACCTCGCCGTCGAAGGGGCAGCCCCAGACGCAGCTCAGCGTCGCCGACAGCGACGGCGCCGCCCCCGGCTCGCCCTCGGCGTTGGCCCGCCCGGTCAGGATGTCGGACAGCATCGACACCTGCTGGTCGACGCCCATGCCCTGGTTCTTCAGCCCGAAGCCGTCGGTGGCCGACATGGCCACATTGACCTCGTCCACGCTGGTCCCCAGCGCCCGGTCGTAGCCCTTGCCGTTCAGCACCAGGCCGATGCGGCTGCGTCCGGCCTCGTGCGGCAGGGCGGCCATGACCTCCTCCGCCCCGGCCATCTGCGGCACGTATTTCGGGTGCACGAAGCTGACCGCCTCGATGCGTCGCGCCCCCGCCGCCTCCAGCCGCCGCACCAGCTCGGCGCGCACGGCGGGCTCCAGCACCGCCTTCTCGTTCTGCAGCCCGTCGCGCGGGCCGACCTCGACGAGGGTGATCGGCCGGCTCACCGCTCCGCCGCTCCCGCCGGGGCGTAGACGGTCAGGCTGACGTCATCGCCACGCGAATAGTTGTGGCCGTTGACCACCCCCACCGCCCGGCCGGTCACGCCCAGCCGGGCCGAGGCGGCCCGGAAGGCGTCGGCGTCGCGCGCCTCGACGATCACCGGCCGGCCCTCGGACAGCGCCCGCGCCGCCCCCGCCGCGTCGGTCAGCTCGGTCGCCCGCCCGGTCAGGAAGACGAAGCTGGGCTCGTGGAAACCGGTGATCGCGACCGGTCCCGGCCTGCCCTGGCGCGGATGCAGGTCGGCGCGCATCAGCACCTTCTGCAGCTGGGGCGCGACGGCCAGCGGCCGCAGCTGGCGCAGCGTCCCCGCCAGACCGGCGTGGGCCACCAGTCCCAGGGCGATGGAGACCAGCACCGCCGCCGTCGCCGCCCGGTGCAGCAGCAGGAAGGCCCCGATCAGCGCCGCCAGCGCCGCGAACACAATGGTCAGGGTCGCCCAGGATTGCGCCGTCGACCGCCCGAACTCGGTCAGGCCGAAGACGGTGATCAGCACGATGGCCAGCCCGCTGATCACCGACAGGACCGCTCCGGAATAGCGCGACACGTTTCCGATCGGCCGGGTCAGGGCCGCCGCCGCCAGCAGCGCCAGCGCCCCGTAGGCCGGCAGGGTGTAGTGCGCCAGCTTGGTCGGGGTCAGCTCGAAGATCAGCCAGGCCGGAACCAGCCAGCAGACCAGGAAGCGCACCGCCGGCTCGGCTCGCCGGCTCCAGGCCGTCGACAGCGCCGCCGGCAGCATCAGGGTGACCGGGAAGAACATCACCAGCGCCCCCAGCAGATAGTAGCCGGGGGGCGCCCCGTGGCTCTCGTGTCCGCCCGCGACCTTCGGCGCCAGGTCGCCCATGATGGCCTCGCGCCAGAAGCCGCCGTCGGTGGCGATGGTGATGGCGATGGCCCACGGCCCGACGATCAGCGCCGTCAGCGGCAGGCCCCAGCCCCAGCCCAGCCGCGCCAGCCATTTCACGTCCCGGTCCCACAGCGACAGCAGCAGGACGGCCGGAACCACCACGATCAGCCCGATCGGCCCCTTGATCAGGATCGACAGGCCCAGCCCCAGCCAGAACAGCAGCTTGTGCGGTCTTCGCGGCGCCTCCCCGGCCCGGGTGGCCAAATAGATCCGCGCCAGCCCGGCCATGGCCAGGGTCACCGAGGCGCACAGCATGGCGTCGGTCTTGGCGATGCCCGCCTCGGTCGACAGCAGGAAGCTGGCCCCCAGCATCGCTCCGGCCAGGAACCCCGCCCTCTGCCCGAACATCGCGGCCCCGGCCCAGGCGCA
>DASRXE010000037.1:0-2419 GCA_035654315.1 Brevundimonas sp. | reverse complement strand
CCGACGCCGTCGCCATCTGGTCGCAGGAGACCAAATACCGGATCTGGTTCGAGATCGAGGCCCACGCCGCCACGAAGATGGCCGAACTGGGCGTGATCCCGACCGAGGCCGCCGAAGCGATCTGGGCCAGGGGCAAGGACGCGGTGTTCGACGCGGACCGCATCGACGAGATCGAGCGCACCACCAAGCACGACGTCATCGCCTTCCTGACCCATGTGGCCGAGATCGTCGGCGACGAGGCGCGGTTCCTGCACCAGGGGATGACCAGTTCGGACGTGCTGGACACCTGTTTCGCGGTGCAGCTGGCGCGCTCGGCGGACCTGCTGATCGAGGGCGTCGACCGGGTGCTCGCGGCACTGGAAGCTCGCGCGAAGGAGCACAAATTCACGCCCTGCGTCGGCCGCAGCCACGGCATCCACGCCGAGCCGGTGACCTTCGGCCTGAAGCTGGCCGGCTATCACGCCGAGTTCCAGCGGGCGAAGCGGCGGCTGCTGACGGCCAGGGAAGAAATCGCCACCTGCGCCATCTCGGGGGCGGTCGGCACGTTCGCCAACGTCGATCCGGCGGTGGAGGCCTATGTCGCCGAGAAAATGGGACTGCAGGTTGAACCGGTCTCGACCCAGGTGATCCCGCGCGACCGGCACGCGGCGTTCTTTGCGACGCTGGGCGTGGTGGCGTCGTCGATCGAGCGGCTGGCCACCGAAATCCGCCACCTGCAGCGCACCGAGGTGCTGGAGGCCGAGGAGTTCTTCGACAAGGGTCAGAAGGGCTCGTCGGCCATGCCGCACAAGCGCAACCCGATCCTGACCGAGAACCTGACCGGGCTGGCGCGGCTGGTGCGGTCGGCGGTGGTTCCGGCGATGGAGAACGTGGCCCTCTGGCACGAGCGGGACATCAGCCATTCGTCGGTCGAGCGCGGCATCGGGCCGGACGCCACCATCCATCTGGACTTCGCCCTGCACCGGCTGGCGGGCGTGGTCGAGCGGCTGAACGTCTATCCGGCCAATATGGAGAAGAACCTGAACCTGCTGGGCGGACTGGTGCATTCGCAACGGGTCATGCTGGCGCTGACGCAGGCGGGCGTAAGCCGCGAGGACGCCTACGCCGCCGTGCAGGAGAACGCCATGAAGGTGTGGCGCGGCGAGGGGCGGTTCCTCGATTTCCTCAAGGCCGATGCGCGCGTGACCCTGCCAGAGGCGCAGCTCGAGGCGCTGTTCGACATCGGCTATCACACCAAGCACGTGGATACGGTGTTCGCCCGGGTGTTCGGGACCGCGTGAGCCGCAAGCGGGCCTTCGACCCGGTCGTCGACGCGAACACGCGGCTGCTGATCCTCGGGAGCCTGCCCGGCGACGCCTCTCTGAGGGCGGGACAATACTACGGCCATCCGCGGAACGCCTTCTGGCGGCTGATCGGCGGCGTCATCGGGCGCGACCTGGTCGCGCTGTCCTATGAGGACCGGCTGGCGGCGCTGAGGGCGGCGGGTGTGGGCCTGTGGGACGTGATCGCCAGCGCCGAGCGGCCGGGCAGCCTCGACGCGGCGATTCGCGCGCCCGAGGCGGCGGACCTGCGCGGACTGGTGGCGACCATGCCGTCCCTGCGGGCCGTGGCGTTCAACGGCGGCAAGGCGGCGAAGCTGGGCCGGGTGGTGCTGGCGGACCGGCCAGAGGGGGTCGACCTGATCGACCTGCCCTCCTCCAGCCCGGCTCATTCGCGGCCCTATGCGGACAAGGCGGCGGCGTGGGCCGCGCTGGCCCGTCCTCTCGCCTGACGCCATTCACCGAGCGCCGGTGCAGAAAAATTGCGCGCTGACGCATCCTTTTCGCGGCTGAGCCATATCCATTGGGACGCCGCCTGGAGGGGCGGAGCGGACAGGGGAAGCGCATGCGGGCGATCGGTCCGGTCCTGACAGCCGTTGCAATCGTGGCGGTGACGCTGGCGGCCTGCGATCGTGGCGAGGCCCCGCCGGCGCCGGACAGGGCCGAGGTCCCGGCGGCCCCGACGACCCCGCCCGCGGCCGGAACCGTGCTGATGCTGGCGCAACGCGATCCTGATCTCACCACCCTGGTCAGCGCCATCCAGACCGCCGGCATGGATCAGACGCTCAACGGCGCCGGCCCGTTTACGATCTTCGCCCCGGAAAATGCGGCGTTCGAGAAGGTCCCGGCGGCGCGGCGCGACGCGCTGACGACGCCACAGGGCCAGGCGGATCTGCGGCGGCTGCTGACCTATCACGTCGTGCCCGGCCGGCTGAGCGGCGCGGCGATCCTGCAGCGCATTCAGGCGGGCGGTGGATCGCTGACCCTGACCACGATGCAGGGCGGGACCCTGACGGCGCGCCTGGATGGGGACGGGTCTATCACCATGACAGACGCCGCGGGCGAGGTGTCGCAGGTGGTCGAGGCCGACATCGTCGCGT
>DASRXE010000036.1:0-2063 GCA_035654315.1 Brevundimonas sp. | reverse complement strand
CGCCGGGGCGCAGGTGCTGAAGATCTTCGAGAGCTGGGCCGAGGGCCTGCCGCAAGATCTGTTCGAAAGTCTGGTGCTGGGGCCGCACCAGGCGCTGGTCAAGCGGGTCCGGGAACTGGGCGTGACGGTCCCGCTGATCGGCTTCCCGCGCGGTTCGGCGGCCCTGGCCGAACGCTACGCCGCCGAATGCGACGTGCAGGCCGTGGCGCTGGACACCGCCTGTCCGCTCGAAACCGGCCGTCGCGTGCAGGCGATCAAGCCGATCCAGGGCGCCCTCGATCCGCTGCTGCTGCGCGTCGGCGGCCCGATGCTGGACCGGCGTGTCGATCAACTGCTCGAGGCCTGGGGGCAGGGGCCGTGGATCTTCAACCTCGGCCACGGCATCCTGCCCGACGTGCCGATCGCCCACGTCGAGCGGGTGCTGAAGCGGATCGGGGCCCAATGATCCCGCTCGCCGGCCGCCGCGTCGCCGTGGTCCTGTTCAATCTGGGCGGGCCGGACGACCAGGCGTCGGTGAAGCCCTTCCTGTTCAATCTGTTCAACGACCCGGCAATCATCGGCCTGCCCGGGATCGTGCGCACGCCGCTGGCCCGGCGCATCGCCGCTCGGCGCGAGAAGACGGCGCAGGCCAACTACGCGCTGATGGGCGGGGGCTCGCCCCTGCTGCCCGAGACGCGCGAGCAGGCCGCGGCGCTGGAGGCGGCTCTGACCTCACGCCTGCCCGAGGACGAGGTGCGGGTCTTCATCGCCATGCGCTACTGGGCGCCCCTGACCGAGGAGACGGCTGCGGATGTCGCCGTCTTCGGTCCGGACGAGATCGTGCTGCTGCCGCTGTATCCGCAGTTCTCGACCACCACGACCGGGTCCTCGCTGAAACGCTGGAACGCGGTCTACGCCGGGTCGGGGGAAAGCCGCACGGTGTGCTGCTGGCCCGAAGCTCATGGCTGGATCGACGCCCAGGCGGAGGCGATCGGCCGCAAGCTGGACGAAGCCGGAGACCGGCCGGTCCGGGTGCTGTTCTCGGCTCATGGCATCCCGGAATCGCTCGTCGCGCGCAAGGGCGACCCGTATCAGGAGCAGGTCGAGAGCACCGTCGGCGCCGTCGTGGCGAAGCTCGAGGTCATGGGCCGGCCGGTTGACCACGCCCTCTGCTACCAGAGCCGGGTCGGGCCGATGAAATGGATCGGCCCCTCGACGCCCGAGGCTCTCGAGGGGGCCGCCGCCGACGGCCTCGGGGCCGTGGTCGTGCCGATCGCCTTCGTCTCCGAACATGTCGAGACCCTGGTCGAGCTGGACATCGAATACGGCGAGCTGGCGCATCGGCTCGGCGTGGCGCCCTATCTGCGTGTTCCGGCCGTCGGAACCGCGCCGGCCTTCGTGGGGGCGCTGGCGGAGGCCGCGCTTCACGCCCTGTCGCGCACCGGCACGGCGCCCTATGGTCCCGGCTGCCGGGGCGACTGGAAGGCCTGCCCCTGCCAGAGGGAGAACCGGGCGGCATGAGCTTCGAGGTCTTCAATATCGTGCGCGGCCTGCACATCCTGGCGGTCATCGCCTGGATGGCCGGCATGCTGTTCCTGCCCCGTCTCTACGCCTACGACGCCGAGCAGAACGACAAGCCCGAGCCGCTGCGCTCGGAGATGCAGGCGCTGCTGCGCCTCTGGCAGACGCGGCTGCTGCGGATCATCATCAATCCGGCGATGCTTCTCGCCTTTGGTCTGGGCCTCTGGCTGCTCCATATCCGGGGCTGGGAGACGGCCCTGCAGCCGTGGATGATGGCCAAGCTGGCCGGCGTCCTCGCCCTCGGCGCCTGGCACGGCTTCCTCGCCGGCGAGCGGAAGAAGATCGCCGCCGGGACCTCGACCCGCTCGGGACGCTTCTGGCGCATGACCAACGAGATACCGTTCCTCATCGCCATCGTCATGGTGCTGTCGGTGACCACGGAGTGGGCCTTCGGCTGACCCGCGCGAGGGCGCCGCTTGACCTCGTCGACGCGGCGTGGTTTCGCTGCTCCCGAACCGTTCCTGGCGACGCCGGACGGTCCCTCTCTCCAGCGACGCCTGCCG
>DASRXE010000035.1:0-31902 GCA_035654315.1 Brevundimonas sp. | reverse complement strand
GATTTCGAAACCGGAGAACTTGATCTGGATGTAGCGCAGGCGACCCGAGTTGTCTGTCGGGGTGTTGCCGCCGTAGAAGGCGCTGGTGCCCTCGACGGTGCCGGTGCAGGTGACCGGCGCGGTCAGCTGGCAGTTGGCCTGGGGCGCGCGGCCGGCGAGGACGATGCCGCCCCACTGACCCTGCGAGGTTTCGGTGGTCGTGCCTTCGACGTTCTGGCGGCTGGTGAACACGATCGGATCGGTGGCCGTGCCTTCAGCGAACAGCTGCGAGCCGCGGTTGACCAGCAGGTAGTCGGAGCCGCCCGAGGCGAAGATGCGCACGCCCGCTTCGATGGTCAGAATGCCCTGGGTGCTGCCCGCCGTCGGCGAGGCGGCGTCGATGCCGCGGTCGGTACCGACCGAGGTCCGGCCCGAGATCGAATAGATGGTGCCGGCGCGCAGCGGCACCGTCAGGGCGCCGTCGATCTGCTGCGGCAGCTGGCAGACGCGCAGGGTGTTGTTCGCGATGAGACCGACATTCGAGAAGCCGGTCGGGCAATCCGCCGCCGGTGTGCCCGGGGGCGGCGGGGTCGGTCCGCCGCCGCCGTCGCCGCCGCCCGGGAAGACGCCCTCGCCGGGCGAAGCCACTTCGGCCGAGCCGCAGGCGGCGAGGGTCAGGGCGCTGGCGGAGATCGCGAGCAGGGTTTTCAGTCGAAGGCCGGTCATCGTTTCCACCGTGTCTGGTCCAAAGGATCATTCGGCAGGACGACCGGACGCGCTGTCCCATCGCGGCGAACTCGCCCCCCTGCCCGGCGCTCTCGATAGAAGCCGGTTGTGACATCGTGGGCGCCGAACCGTGACGGTTGCGGCGCAGCTCTGTGAAGTTGTCTTGGCCGTTCGATGAAACACCGTCCCGGTACGGCGGGATCGTCACAATCGGAAGGTAGAGCCGGTGGCGAAGGGCGTGTCTGAACCGCCCGAAACCATGTGTGACACTGCCGGGGGAGCGCGATGGAAATCGAGACGGGGCCGGCGCTTCTGGCGGGCGCCCTCGGCGGCGTGGGACTGCTGGCCGGCAGCTTCCTCGGCCTCGTCAGCCTGCGCCTGCCGCGGGGAGAGGACTTCGTCGCCGGGCGCTCGCGTTGCCGCGGGTGCGACCGGCCGCTGGGTCCCTGGCGGCTGATTCCATTGCTTAGCTACGTGGTCTCGAGAGGCCAGTGCGGCGCCTGCGGCGCGGCCATACCGGGCCGCTACCCGGCGATGGAACTGGCCGGCGCGGCCGTCGGCGTCTGTGCGGCCCTAACCCAGACATCGATCCCCGCGGCCCTGCTCACGGCGCTGCTCGGGTGGCAGCTGCTGCTGATCGCGGTGGTCGACGGCGAGCATTTCTGGCTTCCGGACCGGCTGACGCTCCCCCTGCTCGGGACCGGCCTCGTCGCGGCCGTGACCCTCGACCGGCTCACGCCGGTCGGTTCTCTCGTGGGGGCGGCGGTCGGCTTCGGCGGTCTCTGGCTTGTCGGCCGCGCCTATCGCCGTGTCCGGGGCCGTGACGGCCTGGGCGGCGGCGATCCTTTTCTACTCGCCGCCGGCGGCGCGTGGACCGGATGGATCGGCCTGCCCAGCGTCCTCCTCTGGGCCGCCCTGGCCGGGCTGAGTGTTGTCGTCGCCCGCCTCCTGACCGGGGGCAGGGTCTCCGGCGCCGACCGTCTGCCGTTCGGAGTCTTTCTGGCGCTCGGCGTCTGGCTGACCTGGCTTCTGGGGCCGCTGGGCCTCTCTCGCTGAGCCGCTCCGGCGACGGCAAACCTTCCCCGAAACGACACAAATCTGCGTTGCGGCCGCGCTAGTTCCATCGGACGGGGACGCCGCCACAGATGACCATCAAGCGCAAATCCGACGGAGCGGCCGAGGCCCGCAACAACCGCCTGCTGGGCCAGCGCATCGCGCTGGCCCGCTCCGCCAGGGGACTGACGCTGGCCGAGCTGGCGGCGGCCGTCGGCGGCGGTCACCAGCTCATCCAGCGCTATGAGACCGGCGAGATGGCGGTTCCGTTCGGCCGGCTGGTGCAGATCGCCCAGGCGCTCGAGACCCCCCTCAGCGCCCTGATCGGCGATGCCTTCGACAGCGGCTCCGCCGAAGACCCGGAGACACGGGTCGTCCTCCAGATCGCCCGTATCACCGGTCGTCTTCCACCCTCGAAGCGAGCGGTGCTCGTCGCCCTCGCCAGGGAACTGGGCCGACCCTAGGGCCGGAAACCGGCATTGGCTTCGCCCTGACCGCTGCTAGTCTGCCGGTATGGACTGTTTGGATCAGGACAGGCTGGCGCTCTGGAAGCGAGAGCTCGCCGAGGTGCAGCGCCTTCTCGCTGTCCGGGGACCGCGCCGCGCTGGCTCCGGCCCGGAGAGATCGCCTACCTGGAGAGGAAGCGAGACGGCTCGCCGCAATGATCACCGCGAGCGATTCCTCTGGAGACAAGTTGTCACCAGACTGCCAGCACCGCCACCGCCGCTATCGGCGACCAGCTTGAACCCCCTATCCCTCTCGCAGGTCAGCGCACGCCCAGCGCCAAAGCGTCCGGCCGGCGGGTGTCGGCGGCGCCAAGGAAGCGGTCGCCGTCGATCATGATGGACTGGGTGCTGCCCATGGTCGCCGAGGGGCGAACCTCATGGCCGCGCGCCTCGAGCAGGCGCTCGACATCCCGGGAGTAGCCGCCCTCCAGCTCCAGCGGGCGGGCCGCCGTGCCCTGGTTGATCCGCGGCCGCATCGCCGCTTCGGCGATGTTGAGGTCGTGGTCGATGACGTTGACGACCAGCTGGACCATGGTGGCGATGATGTAGCCGCCGCCGGGCGTGCCGGTAACCAGCCACGGTTCGTCGTTCTCCCCGAAGATGATCATCGGGGTGATGGTCGAGCCCAGCCGCTTGCCCGGCGCCGGCTGGTTGGCGACGGCCCAGTCATCGGTCCGGCCCCAGGCGAAATTGTCCATCGAATTGTTCAGCAGGATGCCCGTGCCCGGCGCGGCGACGTGGGCGCCATAGGAGTTGGACAGGGTGAAGGTGTTGGAGACGACGTTGCCGTGCGCGTCGGCCACCGAATAGTGGGTCGTGTCCTGACTCTCGTAGGGATAGGGGTCGCCAACCGGGATGTCGTCGGCGCCCAGCGACCGGTCCGGCGCAATCAGGCGCGCCCGGTCGGCGGCGAATTCCTTGCTGGCCAGTCCCGTCGCCGGGGTGCTCCACTGCGGGGCGCCGCCGATCATCCGCCGGTCGGCCGAGACGATCTTCATGGTCTCGGCGATCAGGTGCAGGCTGTCGACGCTGCCCCAGCCCATCTCGCGCAGCGGATAGCGTTCGAGGATGTTCAATGCTTCGGCGACGCTGACGCCCGAGGCCGTCGGCGGCATATAGGCGATGCGGTGGCCGCGATAGCTCGACCAGATCGGCTCGCTAACCTCGGCGCGGTAGTCGGCCAGGTCCCTCATGTCCATGATACCGCCGCCGGCGCGCACCCCCTCGACGATGCGGCGGGCCAGTTCGCCACGGTAGAAGGCGCTGGCGCCGCCGGTCTGGATGTCGCGCAGGCTGGCCGCCAGTAGCGGCTGCCGGAACAGCTCGCCGGCGCGGTAGGGGGTGCCGTCCGGCTTCAGATAGGCCTCCCGGGCGCCGGGATCGCGCGCCAGCAGGACGGCCCGGCCGGCGGTCGCGGCGGCCTCCGCGTCGCTGAGGACGACGCCGTTCTCGGCCAGGGCGACGGCGGGGGCCACCACCTCGGCCCACGGCAGGCTGCCGTAGCGGCTGTGCGCCTCCCACAGGCCCGCCACGGTGCCGGGAATGGAGACGTTGAGGAAGCCGGCCGGGGCGTCGCGGTCAAAGCGGCCGTTGTCGTCCAGCAGCAGGTCGGGCGTCGTCGCGCGCGGCGCCACTCCGTAATAGTTGATGGCGATGTCCACGGCGGGGCGGTCCGCCGTCGCCGTCATGTGCACCAACATGTAGCCGCCGCCGCCCAGGTTGCCGGCGCGCGGCAGGGTGACGGCCTCGGCGAAGCCGACGGCCACAGCCGCGTCCACGGCGTTGCCGCCACGGCGGAGGATGTCGACTCCGACCTGCGTCGCCGGGGCGCTCTGGCTGACCACCATGCCGCCGCGGCCGATGACCGGATGATGGATCTGGCCATAGCTGACGATGTCGCCGCCGGAGCCGACCCCCGGGCGGTTCTGGACCGGCGCCTCCTGGGCGAAGGCGGGGGTCACCGCCAGCAGGGCGGCGGCGAGGATGGAGAGCGGCTTCAGCAGGTGGGATCGCATGGTTCTCTCTCGGGCCGCACCGGTGGTGACCGGTCGACCATGGACGATGGCGAAGTCGGAGCGGAGTCGCTCAGCGGGCGCGCGGCGCGAGGGCCTCGTCGAAGAAGGCGCCCAGCCGCTCGCGCACGTCGGCGGTGGCGCGGGCGTTGGCGGCGACCGACTGTCGGCGGCGGCCGGGGTCGTCGAAGCTGTGGGTGGCCCCGCGATAGGAGACGAACTCCACATCATGGCCCCGGGCCCCGGCGGTCCGGATCAGGTCGCGACAGCGGTCATGGGACACCTCCTCGTCGTCGGTGCCCATGAACACCCGCACCGGGGCGTAGGTGTTGTAGCCGGTGCGGGCGAAGCGGTTGTGCAGACCGCAGGCCGGATACATGGCGATGCCGGCGCGGAAGCCGATGCGCCGCATGTCGCCTGGCTTGTCGTCGGCCATGGTCGCCAGTGTGGCGCTGCCGCCGTTCGACCAGCCCATCAGGCCGATGCGATCATCGTCCACGCCCGGGAGGGTGCGGAGGTATTTCAGCGCCCCGTAGGCGTCGAGCGGGCGCACCGTGACCTCGTTCACCTCGGCCGGCCTCTGGCTGTAGCTGCCGCGGCCGAAACCGCCCGGACAGCCACGCGGCCCGAAGCCGTCGACGATGATCGCGTAATAGCCCCGCGCCGCCCAGTACCGGGCCCAGAAACGATGGCGCATGGTCAGGGTTTCGGCGGTGTAGACCCCGTCCGCCAGCGACGAATAGGCCCCTGCCCGGCCGTGCATCAGCACCACCGCGGGCGCCGGACCTTCGACGCCGGTCGGTGCGTAGAGATAGCCGACCAGCTCGGTCTGCGCCTCGTCGACGCTGGGGAAGGTCACCCGCTCCGGCGGGATTTCGGCGGGCGCTTGCGCAGCCATCGCGCGACCGGGGTCCTGGGCCGCCGCCGGGCCCGCCATCGCGACCGCCGCGGCCGCCGCCAGAATGAAGTTTCTCATCGCACCGCCTCCAGAACGATCGCCTCGCCTTCACGCCGCGGATCGGCCGCGCCGATCAGCTCTCCGTCGGGTCCGACCACCACGCCATGCAGGCCGGACGCCTCGCCGGCGCCGGGCCGAACGGTCACCCCCCGGCGGTCCATCTCGTCGCGCAGGGCTTGCGGGAACCGCCAGGCCTCGCCGTTGAAATTCTCGCCCCGGGCGAGCAGGTTCGGCAGGCCGAAGGCCTCGACCAGCGGCAGCTCCCAGCCCAGAAGAGCCAGCAGAGACTTGCCGTTGTAGGCCAGGATGGCGTTGCCGCCGGGCGAGCCGAGGGCGGCGACGAACCGGCCTTGGCGGTCCAGCACGATGACCGGCGACATCGACGAGCGCGGCCGCTTGCCCCCGGCCACGGCGTTGGCGGCCCGGGCGCCGTCGGCGTCGGTCGGGCGGAAGGAGAAGTCGGTCAACTGGTTGTTGAGGAAGAAGCCATCGACCATCCGCCCGGAGCCGAAATAGGATTCCACCGTCGAGGTCACCGAGGCGACGTTGCCCTCGAAATCGACGACCACGAAATGGGTGGTGCCGCCCGGTTCGGCCGTGGCGTCGGGGCCGGGAACGACCACGCCTTCCGGCACGCCGTGGGCGGGCGCGCGCCCCGAGGCCGTGCGGCCGATCAACCGGGCGCGGGCGTCGAGGTATTCGGAATCCAGCAGGCCGGCGACGGGCACATCGACGAAGTCGGGGTCGCCGAAGTAGCGGTCGCGGTCGGCGTACATCAGCCGGCTGGCCTCGGCGAACTGGACCCAGGCGACAGGGTCGTCCGGACCGCGTTCGGCCGTGTCGGTGCGGTCCAGCAGGGCCAGAAGCTGGATCAGGGCGGCCCCGCTGGACGGCGGCGGCGGGGCGCAGACGATATAAACACGATAGGGACCGCACACCGGCTCCACCGCCTGGGCGCGATAGCCGGCCAGGTCCTCCAGGGTCATGGTCCCGGCCAGAGGCGGAGCCGTTGTCCGCGCCACAATCGCCTCGGCGACCGGCCCGCGAAGCAGTGCGTCGGGCCCCTGTTGGGCCAGGCGGCGCAGGGTCCCCGCATAGGGCTGGTTGACCAGCCGGTCGCCCGCCTGCATCGGCGAGCCGTCCGGACGCGAGAAATAGGCTCGCACGTCGGGCGCCGACGCCTGCGGGAAGGTTCCGTGGATATGTTCGGCCAGACGCGGGCTCACCTCGAAGCCGCCTTCGGCGACGGCGATGGTCTCGTCGAACAGCCGGTTCCATGGCAGGCGGCCGTGGCTCTGGTGGGCGAGATGCAGCGCCGCCATCGCTCCCGGCGCGCCGGTCGCCCGCCCGCCCAGCATGGCCTCGCGGCGTGGGAGGGGCCGGCCCGCCTGGTCCAGGAACATGTCGGGCGTGGCCCCGGCCGGGGCCGTCTCGCGGCCGTTCCAGGCGTGGACTTCGCCGGTCGCCGCGTCGAAATACATGATGAAGGCGCCGCCGCCGATGCCCGAGCTCTGGGGCTCGGCCAGACCCAGCATCACCTGCACGGCCACCGCGGCGTCCAAGGCGCCGCCGCCAACCTTGAGGACCTCCAGCCCGGCGTCGACCGCCATCGGATTGGCCGCCGCCACCATAGCTTGACGCGGTCGGTCGCCGTCAGCCGTCTGCGCCTGGACAGCGCCCGCGAGCGTCGCAGTCAAGGCGATCAGCATGACAGGGAGACGAAGGCGCATGGCGGACATTCTCATTCGACGGGTCTGGCGAGATAGGAGGCTTCGTCCAGTTCGCCCTCGGAGCGGGCCACCACCACCGCCACGGACAGATCGCTGGTGCAGTTCGGGACGGTGCGCATCATGTCCAGCGGACGGTCGAAGGGCAGGATGAAGCCGACGATCAGGGCCGTCTGCTCGGCGTTGATGCCGATCACCGACAGCACCGCGGCGAGGATGAACAGCGAGGCCGAAGGCACCGGCGCGGTGCCGATCGCCACAAGGGTCGTGGTCAGGATCACCATCAGATATTCGGCGACGCCCAGGTCGATGCCGAACACCTGGGCCGAGAACATGGCCAGCAGGGCGACATACAGCGCCGTGCCGTCCATGCTCAGGGTCACCCCGATCGGCAGGGTGGTCGAGGCCACGGTCGGGCTGATCCCGAGATTCCGCTGCGCCACCCGCATGGCCACAGGCAGGGTCGCGGAACTGGACGAGGTGGTGAAGGCGACGACAATCGCGTCGGTCACGTCGCGGAAGAAGGGCCGGGCCGGCAGCCGGGCCAGCAGGCGGATCAGGCCGCCGTGGATCAGCAGGGTCTGCACCGCGCAGCCGATCACCACGCACATGGCCAGCTTGAACACGCTGACGAAGGCGGCGGGACCGCTGGTTCCGGTCACCCAGGCGATCAGGGCGAAGACGCCGAACGGGGCCATCTCCATCACGAAATAGGTGATCTGCAGCATCACCGCGGACCCCGCCTCGAAGATGTTCCGGAGCGGCGCGGCCGGCTCGCCGACCACCAGAATGGCGATACCGACCAGCAGGGCGAAAAAGATCACCGCCAGCACATCCCCCGAGCCCATGGCGGCGATGGGGTTCAGCGGAATGATGTTCATCAGCGTCTCGCCGAACGAAGGCGGCGGCGGCCCGGTGACAAAGGGAATGGCCGCGCTCAGATCGACGCCGAGTCCCGGCTGCAGGATGGCGCCGATAGCGAGCCCGAGGGCGCTGGCGATAAGCATCAGGCCGAAATAGAGGCCGATGGTCTTGACGCCGATGGCGCCCAGCCGGCGCGGCTCGGCCATCGCCGCCACCCCAGCCACGATGGTCACGAAGACCAACGGAATGACCAGCATGCGGATCAGGCGCACGAAGGCGTCGCCCAGCCATTTGATGTCGGCGGCGCGCTCCTGCAGCAGCAGGCCGGCCGCCACCCCGAAGACCAGTCCCAGCAGGATGCGCTTCCACAGAGCGGTCCTGAACCAGAGCCCGAGCAGGCGGGCCGCGGCCCCTTTCAGAGCCGGAGTGGCCGGGGGCGTTGAGGGGTCGGTCATTCCGTCATACTCGCACTGGCGGGTCGGATGCGGCGCCGGCGAACGTCCCCGCCGGCGCCGGCGCTTCGGCGGCGAACCGCGCCGCCCCGATCAGAAGCGCTTGCGCAGTGTGGCGTAGAACCAGCGTCCGCGGTTCGAGTGCAGGCTGCCCATGTAGCCGAACGACTGGTCAGCCAGTGGCGGGTCCTTGCCCTCGATGTTGCGCACGCCCAGCCGCAGCCGGGTGTCGTTCAGCGGGCCGCCGTCCTCGAACTCGTACTGGAGATACAGGTTGTGGGTCAGCCAGTCGTCGATGACCCATTGGGTGCCGTCCGGCAGGGTCGCGCTGGTGTCGAACACCTCGCTGACATAGCTGCTGTACAAACCCGCGCCCCAGGAGCCGTTGCGCCAGGTGACGGTCGAGGTGGCCCGCCATTCGGGCAGGCCGTTCTGCTGGCGCAGATCCTCGGCCCCGACGATGCGGATGCTCGGATCGATCTCGCCGGCGGCCTGGGCCGCGAGCAGCGCCGAGGCCTCCTCGCCGGGCTCCTGGTAGAAGGTCAGCAGCTTGGCCGCGTTGAACCGCCAGCTGAAGTCGCCCCAGGGCGTGTCATCCAGGTCGTAGTAGAAGCCGAAGTCGATGCCATCGACCTCGCGGGGTTGCAGGTTGCGGTAGTGGTCGATCACATACAGAAGCTCGCCGACCGGCGCGATTCCAGTGCCCGCCGCGTCATCGATGTCCTGCTGCGTCGGATTGGCGCGAACCACATTGGGGTTCGAGCTTCCCTGAGTCCGCAGCAGATAATCCAGCGTCAAGGCGTTGGAGTCGCCGAAGATGCCGATCAGGTTCTCCTGCTGAACATTCCAGTAGTCCACGGTCAGCGTCAGGTCGCCCCACGCCTGTGGCAGGAAGCGCGGCTCGGTCACCAGGCCGACCGTGAAGTTCTCCGACTCCTCCGGCTTCAGGTCGGTGCTGCCGGAGCGCTGGCTAACCGACGAAACGCTCTCGGTGCAGGAATCGAAGTCAGGCTCGCGCCCGGCCCGAACCTCGATCTCGCAACGGATCCAGTCGGTGCGGGTGTTGGAGCGCTCGACCCCCTCTTCATACAACTGCGGCAGGTTGGGTGCGCGAAAGCCCTGCGACCAGGCGGACCGGATCATCAGCCACGATGCCGGACGCCAGGCGAGTGCGACCTTCGGCTTGGCGACGGAGCCGAACACCGAATAGTTCTCGACGCGGCCCGCCAGCTGCAGGTCCAGGGAATGGACCAGCGGAATGTTCATCTCCGGCGACACCAGCGGCACCGCGAACTCGACGAAGGCGCCCTGGACGCTGCGCGCGCCCTCCGTGTCCGGCGTGGGGCTGGCGCCCATCACGTCGCTGCCACTGAACTCGCCGGCGATGTTGGTGAAGGTGACCGTGCCGTCGAGGCGGTCGTCGCGATCGTCCTCGAAGGTTTCGCGGCGGGCCTCGAGGCCGACGGCCATGCCGACCGGACCCGCCGGCATGTAGAACAGGTCGGACCGCGACAGCTTCAGGTCCCACATCGCGAGCGAGGTCTCGCTGACCCGGGACACGTCAACTACAAAGGAGTCGATCACCGACTGCGGATTGCCCACTTCGGGCCCCCGCGACGGGTCGATCAGGCTGCCGCCGATGAACGGGTTGTAGGCGTCCGGCGTAGTGCGGGCGATCGCCGCCTGAAACAGGGTGCTGCTGATCGCCGCCATGGTGTCGTCGGTGCGCGAGGTGGAATAGACCAGCGCCGACTCCCAGTCGAAGCCGCGCCATTCGCCCCTCAGGCCGCCGAGAAAGCGCGTCGAGAGGCTCTCGACGTTGATGTACTGCGGCCCGGCGTCGACGACCCGGTAATCCTGCAATTCGATCGGCACCCCGGCGGCCGGGAAGGGGGAGTTGGCGGCCCCCGAGGTCAGCCCCGGAATCCGGTTCGGACTGCCGATCGGTCCCAGGGGATTCCAGTAGGCGTCGGCCGGCATGATGATCCGGCCTGCCGTGAGCGGGGTCTCCTGCTCGCGCTGCGAGTTGTAGTCGGCGTAGTAGACGCCCGCCTCGCCGAAGAATTCGAGACCGCTGTCGAACTCGTGGTTGACGAACAGGAACAGGTTGGACCGATCGTTGGCCCCGGTCAGGGCCCGCACGTCGTTGATGTTGTAGCGCAGGTTATTGTCCGTGCTGGCGCTGGAAATCGACGCATTGTCGAAACAGGTGCCGGCGACGATCCCCGGGGCCACGCAGCCCTCGTTGAAGCCGGGCTGGACGTGAAAGACGCCGCTTGAGGTCAGGGTCTCGCCGTTGACCCGGGTCGCGGCGGTGCTGGTGTTGTAGCTGTTGGTCAGCCGGACGAACTCGCCCCACGGCGTATCGAGGGAGGTATTCTGGAAGTCGGTGTCGTCCTCGAACGGGGTGCCGACAAGGAGCGGACGATTGTCGCTGTGGCGGGCGTACTCACGCTCGCGGGCCCACAGTTCGTTGCGGGTCGAGTAGTCGGCCATCAGCGACAGGTTGGTGCGACCGTCGTTGAAGTCGCGCCCGGCCTGAAGGCTGAAGTCATACTGGGCGAAGTCCGTGCCCTCGGACGTGCCGGCCCCGCCCTCGACCGTCAGGCCCCGAAAATTGGAGCGCAGCACCGTGTTGATCACGCCGGCCACGGCGTCGGTGCCGTAGAGCGCCGCGGCGCCGTCCAGCAGAACCTCCACGCGGCGCACGCCCAGGGTGGGAATGGCGTTGGTGTTGACGGTGGTGACGGGAACCAGGTTCTCGGTCTGGGTGCCCGGGTGCAGCACCATGCGACGGCCGTTCAGCAGCATCAGGGTGTTGCCGGTGCCGAGGCCGCGCAGGTTGATCGAAGCCGTGTCGCCGCGGGCGTCATTGATGCCGCCGACGTCCTGGGATTCATTGAAGGCCACGTCGGCGGCCTGGGGGATGGCCCGGAACAATTCATCGCCGTTCGTGGCGGCGACGCCGTCAAGGTCCTCGGCGTCGAGCACTGTGACCGGCAGGGCGTCGTTCACGCGCGCGCCCCGGATCTGCGAACCGACGACGATGACCTCCTCCACGGTCGTCGCTTCCTGGGTCGCCGCGCCCTGCGCAGGCGGGGCCCCGGAGTCCTGGGTGCGGGCCCTTCGAAGGGTGATCACGGACCCATTGTCTGTCGCGATCTCCAGCCCGGTGCCCTGGAGCAGGGCGACCAGGGCCCGCCGGGCGTCGAGATCACCTCGAACCGCCGGCGTGCGGACGCCCCGCAGGTGCGAGGCGGGGGCCGTTATCTGGATACCTGCCTGCCTGGCGAACTCCGGGATGGCCTGCACGGCCTCCTGCGCCGGGACGTTGAACGTCCGCTGCTGTGCGATGGCTCCACTAGCCAAGGCCAGGATCGCCACAGCCGCGCCGCAGCCCAGAACATTCCTCGAAACAAACCCCATCGTACCGGCCCCCTGGGAGGCCCGCCCCCTGCGGACCCCTTCGGATTTAAGACGCACGGCGATTCATTTGCCGCCATGCGGCTGTCAAAAACCCTCAACGGGACCGTCACCCTCAGCGGCTGAGGCGCACCTCGCCCGCTCCGACTTCGGCGCGCAGGCCGAAGCTGGAAGCGACCGCCTGAGCGAAGCCGACGGGGTCGTTGGCCTGAAACAGGCCGGTGATTTCCTCGGCGGCGATCGCTGGATCGTCGATGGCGATTCGTGTCTCGGAATAGCGCGAGAACTGGGCCGCCGCCTGCCCGAGGGTCTCCCCCTGGAAGGCGATGCGGCCTTCCCGCCAGGCAAGCTCCCGCCTGATCACGGCCGGCGCCACGGGCGCGGCGGCGACGGGTGTGGCGGAAGACGACGACGCGACGGCCCGCGTGTTCGCGGCGACCCTGACGGGTCGCATGGCGCTCCTGGCGGGGCGGTTCACCTCCACGACTCCCTCGCGGACCAGGACCTCGACCGGCGCATCGCCGAGATGTCGAACCGTGAAACTGGTGCCGACGGCGCGGACCTGGGTTTCGCCAGCCTCGACAAGGAACGGGCGGCTCGCATCCCGCGCGACATCGAACAGGGCTTCGCCTTCCAGGAGGCGGATGCTGCGCTGCGTGTCGGAGAAGTTCACCACGACACGCGAAGCGGTGTTGAGGGTCATGACCGAGCCGTCGGCCAGCGGCGTGACCTTCACCTCCCCCAGCCGGGTGTTGTAGCTCTGGCCGCGTCCTACAAGGCCGAGACCGACCGCCGCCACGCCAGCAACGCTCGCCGCGATCGCCCCGCCGCCCGCCATCAGCAGGCTCCGCCGCGAGACCGCCGGACTTGCCGTGCGGCCCTTGAATTTCTCGGGGTCGAAATTCGGCGCCAAGGCGCGGGCCCGCTCGGTGTGCACGGCCATCGCTTGCACCTTGCCGTATGCGCCCACGCGGCGGGGATCGCCCGCGAGCCAGGCGTCGAGCGCCTGATCCTCGTCTGGAGACAGGCCACGGTCGATCCGGGCGGCCCAGTCGGCCGCCATCAGATCAATCTCCTGTGCCGTCTCCCTGGACATGGGCCTCACGCATCTCCTCACCGGCCTTAGACGCACCGGCCGAATGATTTCCACCACGGGTGAACAGCGCCGTCAGCAGATAAAAACCCCGGCTCATGTGTTTCTCGACGGTGCTCTCGGAGATTCCCAGCCGCTGCGCAACCTCGCGCTGGGAGAAGCCTTCCACCCTGCGCAGAATGAAGACGTCGCGTATCCTGGCCGGCAAGGAGGCGATCGCCTCTCCCAGGTGCTGGAGTTCATCACGATCCGCCACGCTGTGCTCCGGCGAGGGTTCGTCGGCCAAGGCGCCCAGCTGGTCGATGTCGGACACCGTCTGGAAGGCGATCACCCTGGATCGCCGGACATGGGTCACCATCACGGAATAGGCGGCCTGAAAGGCATAGGTCTTCGGGTTGCGCACGCCCGCGACCGACTCCACCGCGATCAAACGTGCGTAGGTCTCCTGGATGATGTCGTCGATTTCCAGGCCGGCGAGGCGGCGGTTCAGCAACCAGGAGCGCAGGGCAGGCTCGTGCGGCATCACATGCCTCGCCAACCATATCGCCCGCTCGCCGGATATCCGCGCCATTGGCCGATGTGAGGCCAAGACCGGCCAAGCCGCAAGGCCGACATTATAATCGGTGGCGCAATCGATACATATGTCGACGGCCCGTGACGGCCGACCTAGCGCGCCTCGGCGACCATGATATCGACGGTCGCCCGCGTCTCGGCGAGCATTCGATCGACCGTGGCGGCGAAGGTGTCCAGCCTGAGCGGCTTCACATAGGTCTCGTCCGCGCCGAACAGGCGCGCCATGCGCAGAAGATCGCCCACGCCGATCCGGCCTCCGGACGAGATCGCGAGAATGCGGAGATCCGGATAAAGGCCGCGGGCCTCGATGATGGTCTCGAGGCCGTCCTTGTTCGGCATCAGCATGTCCATGACCACGAGATCTACCTTCATGGCCGCCAGGACGCGCAGCGCCTCATCGCCATCAGTCGCGGCGACGACCGCGTGGTCGCCCTGCCGGAGCAACTCCGCCGCGATCATCTGAATGGTGGGATCGTCGTCGACAACCACGACTACAGCCATCTCATCCTCCACGCACGACAATGCGCCAGCAGCACTACAGAACTCGAAACAGGCGTGATTAACGTCATGCTGCGACCGCCTCGCCGGCGGGAAGGGCGGCGAAGGCCACGGGCCGCGAGTAGATAAAGCCCTGGATCATGTGCACGCCGGCGGTGCGCAGGAACTGGGTCTGGGCGTCCGTCTCAACGCCTTCGCAGACGACCTGCATGCCCAGTGACCGGCCGACCGCGATGACCGCGTGGATGATGGCCGCCGAGGCGGTGTCGTCGAGGCAGCGCTCCACGAAGCTCCGGTCGATCTTGAGCGTGGAGAAGCGCAGTTCTCGCAGAGCATGCAGGCTGGTGTAGCCGGAACCGAAGTCGTCCAGCGCCACTCCCACGCCGAGCGCTGCGAGACGCTCCAGGGTAGGCCGGGCGGCGGCGATGTCGAGAATGGCGGTTTCCGTGACCTCGATCTCGAGGCGCTCGCCTGGATAGCCCACGCCCGTCAGGGCGGCTTCGACCCGGTCCGCGAAATCCATTTGCTGGAACTCCACCGCGGAGGCGTTAACCGAGATTTTCAGGTCGGGGCGGGCCAAGGCCAGGGTCATCGCGCGGTCGAGCACGAAGTCGGTCAAGTGGTGGATCGACCCCTCCGCCTCCAGCCGGGGCACGAAATCGGCCGGGGACCGGGACTCTCCCGAAGCCGTGGTCCAGCGGACCAGGGCCTCGGCCTTACCGGCGAAATCTCCCGACCTGTTCATCATGGGCTGGAAGACGACATCCAGCTCGCCGGCCCTGATCGCGTCGAGGATTGACGCTTCGGCCGCGGAGTCCGGCGCCGATAGACCCATGGCGGCCAGGGTGCGCGCGACGCGGTCGGCCAGAAGCTCTACGGTTTGGTTCGGACACTCGCCGCCCCGGGCGGCTGTTTCCAGCGCGGAGGCCGTTTCAGCCACGGCGCGTGCGCCGAGGCTCAGGCTCATGGACTTCAGCGCGTGCGCGGCGCGCGCCACGCCGTCCATATCGCCGGAGGTCGCCGCGGCGCGCACCTCCTGAAGCCTCAGAGGAGCGTTCTCCGCATACAGACCCTGAACGCGAAGGACGAAATCCTGACGGCCCGACGCGGCCATTCGATCCAGATCCGCCCGGATCGTGGGATCGAAGAGGCCGTCGTCGGCGGGCTCGGGCGCGGCGGCCGCCGGAGCGGCTTCAGCGGCGACAGCGAAGGCGCCGCAATGACGCACGAGCGTGGTCTCGAGGTCGTCGAGCGTGAAGGGCTTGTGAATCACGCCATCCATGCCGGCTTCACGCCAGGCGTTCGCCGCCGTCCCGATCACGTGCGCCGTCAGGGCCACGATGGTGGCCCGGGCGCGGCCGGTTTCGGCCTCCTCCCGGCGGATTATCTCGGCGGCCTGGAACCCGTCCAGGCGCGGCATGGACCCGTCCATCAGGATAAGGTCGAAGCCCTCCGTTCTGAGCCTTTCGACGGCTTCAAGGCCGTCGCTCGCGAACGCGATATCGACATCGAACTGGTTGAGCGCCTCGGCCGCCACCTCGCGATTGACCTCCGAGTCATCAACAACCAGCACACGCGCGCCTGGGAATCGCGAGCCCTGCGAACGGATGTTTCGCGCTCCCGAAGGGGCGGCTTCGAGGCCGACAGACAGGCGGTGAAGGCCCTGAATCAGTTCGTCGCCACGGAAGGGCCCCGACAGGACCCACGACTTCTCCGGATCGAAGGTCGGAGTAATTCGGACGCCGTCGAGCGGATCGGCCTCGATCCGCGCATTTGCGCGATCGGCGGAGACGACCGGGAGCTGAAGATGATCCGCATACTGACCAATGACCGCCAGTGTCGACGCCGCCGAGCCCTCCAGACTGATCGACCAGCCCGGCTCGAACGTCGGCAGCGCCGGCGCGGCGCCGGCCGCAGGCATCACCGCCCGGAATCCGAAGCTGGACCCCTCGCCTTCCCGGCTGGACAGCACCCATTCGCCGCCCATGGCGCGCACGAGACGATCGCAGATGGCCAGCCCCAGCCCGGTGCCCCCGTGTTTCCGGGTGGTGCTCTGATCCGCCTGGGAGAAGGCCTCGAACAGGCCGGGCAGTTTGTCGGCAGGGATGCCGGGGCCCGTGTCCACGACCGAGAAATCGATCCGGTCCGACCCATCGGCTGCCGGCTCGATCCGGAGGGTCACCCCGCCCGTCTCGGTGAATTTGATCGCGTTGTTGGCGAGATTGCTCAGGACCTGACGCAGCCGGGTCGGGTCGCCCCTGACCCGGCCGAGCACCGGGTGGACGTAGACCGCCAGATCCAGCCCCTTTTCGCCGGCGCGGCCTGCGAACAGCCCGGCCACGTCGGCGGCGACCACGCCCAGATCGACCTCCACGCTTTCGAGTTCCAGCTTGCCGGCTTCGACCTTCGAGAAGTCCAGGATGTCATTGATGATGCTGATCAAGGACTTGCCTGAACTGGCGATGACCTCGGCATAACGACGCGGCTTCTCCGGCAGGTCGGCGCGATTCAGCAGGTCGCTGAGCGCCAGTATGCCGTTCAGCGGCGTGCGGATCTCGTGGCTCATCACCGCCAGGAAGTCGGATTTGGCGGCATTGGCCGCCTCCGCGGCGGCCTTGGCCTCGGAGAGTTGCGCGGTTCGCTCGGCGACCGTCGTCTCAAGGCCGGCCACATGCTCGGCGATGCGCCGGTCGCGTTCGCGCAGCCCGTGAAGCATCGAGCGGACCCCGTCGGCCAGATCGCCCACCTCGTCGTCGGCCACCACATCGGGATCCTGTGAGTAGTCCTGGGTGTCGCGCACCTCGTTGGCGAAGGCGGCCAGCCGGACGATCGGAGCGCTGATCCGGCGGCCCAGTCGCAAGGCGATCAGCAGCCCCGCCAGGGCGGCGAGGCCGATGCCGAGGATGGTGATCAAGATAGAGGCCAGAACCCGTTCGCGGACGCCGGGCGCCCGGGCCAACAGGGTGATTTCCCCGACACGCTGCCCCTGGCTGACGACGGGGGCCTGAACCTCGATCGTGCCGGTGTTGAGCACCGACCACACGGAGGCTCCACCCCCGCTGGCCAGACTGACATCCGAAGCCAGACGCACGCCGCCGCCGGTTTCCGCGAGCAGCCGGCCGTCACCCACCTGAATGCGTCCGTAGGTCACGTCCGGCATCTGCGAGATGGCCCTGAGCGCGGCGAAGGCGCCGGCCCGGTCTTCAGACCGAACCGACTCGGCGGCGAGGGAGCCGATCACCATGGCGGTGCGGGTCAGCCGTTCGGTCTCCGCCGCGGTCTGACGGCGGGCGTCGGTCCAGCCCATAAGCGTTGCAGTAATAATCGCGCTCGCAGCCAGGGCCGAAAGCACCAGGATCACAAGCTTTCGCCGGATTGTCCGGTACCGGACACTGCCTGCTTGAGGGGCCAAAAGCGTTCGCTCCGCATGTAACGGCGCACCTATACTCGCCTTTAATGACTTGACGTTTAATGAGGATCAGTAGGGGCGCGGGCTGAGTGGCCAGGTAGAGCTCGCCGAGGGATCCCAATGGGTGCATTCTTTTACGTGCTGGATGACCACGCCCGGATACTGGTGGTCGATGACGATCCGATCCTTCGCGAGTTCGCCCAGGTCAATCTGGCCAGCCCGAACACCCGGATCGACGTGGCCTCCGACGGCGCCCAGGCCCTGGAGATGATGAGGGCGGAAACCTACGACATCGTGCTGCTGGACCTGGAGATGCCCGGCCTCGACGGGTTCGAGACCCTGACACAGATCCGCGCGGACCCGGCCTTGGCGCAAACCGCGGTGATCGTGCAGACCGGACGCGAGGACGTTGAAGCCATCGACCGCTGCTTCCGCCTCGGCGCCACTTCATTCGTGATGAAGCCCCTCAACTGGCGCCTGCTCAGCTATCAGGTGCGGTACGTCTTGCGCGCCGAACGCCAGGCTCGGGCCGGACAGGGGCAGGCCGCGGCATGACGAGTCCGGTCACCGCCTTGAGGTCCTTTGCGAGGCGTTTCAGGCGAGCCAGGGACGGCTCCATCGCATTGAAATTCGCCTTGCTCGGGCCCGCGGTTCTGCTGGTCGGGGTCGGAGCGATCGACCTGCTGGCGGTGAACGCCGCTTCCACCCGGCTGCAGGCGATCGCGGATGCAGGAGCCCTGGCCGGCGCCCCGTCCCTCGCGCTGGCGACCGACGGGACCGAGGCCCGCGAACGGGCGGCGGCCTTCATCGACGCACAGATGGAGGACTGGGTCGACGCGCCGACCTATACCGCGACCTATGAGATCGTCGACCGGATGGGGCAACGCGCCCTTCGCGTGCTGATGCATGGCCACCGGCCTTCGTTTTTCGCCAGCATGCTTCCGCCCGGGGGCTGGAACTTCAACGCCGAGGCGGTCGCGAGTTCGGTCGGCCTGGTGCCTCTCTGCGTCCTTGTGACCGGCAATACGGGGGCCAGACTGCTCCATGTCCAGGATTCCGGCCGAATGAACGCTCCGGCCTGTCTGGTCCACTCCAACCGGGACATCCTTGTCCAGGGCGGCCTCATCGACGCGGCTTCGGTGCAGGCCGTGACCACCGCCAGCGGCATGATCAGTCCGTCCCCCAGCACGGGCGCCGCCTCGATCGACGATCCGTTCGCCAATCTTGAGGTGGACCAGATCAACGGCCTCGGTCTTTTGTGCACGGTCGCGGACCTGCTCAACCGGGTGAAGGTGTCGTCGGGGGTGCATACCGTTCCGCCCGGCCGGCACTGCGGCGGAATCGAAGCCTCCGGCGACGCCCGGATTGTGCTGGCGCCGGGCGATCATTTCTTCCTCAAGGGCCACTTGGTCGTCAAGGAGAACGCCCGACTGGAGGGCGACGACGTCGTGCTGTTCTTCGACACCGCCTCGAGCTTCGACTTCACCGACAGGGCGATGGTCGCTCTCGACGGGCGCAAGTCGGGGCCCTACGCCGGCATCGTCATGGGCAGCACCCGCCAGAACCAGCAGAACTTCACCATCTCCGCCGACAACGTCGAGAGCCTCCTGGGCGTCATCTACGTGCCGTCGGCCAAGCTGATCGTCGAGGGCGACGCGGACGTCGCCCGTGACAGCGCCTGGACGGTCATCGTCGCCAAGGAGGTCCAACTCAAGGGATCTCCGTCACTATTCATCAACGCCAACTACGACGCCTCCAACGTGCCGGTCCCGGCGGGCGTCGGTCCCCGCGCCGGCGGCGTCCGGCTGATCCAGTAGGGAGTCATCCCATGGCGATGGAAGCCGAAGTCATGACTGAACGGGTGGAAGGCGCTCACGATGTCGACCGCCGGGCGCGAACGGAACGGCGCAGACGTGATCGTCGAAAGCCGGGCGCGCGGATCAACAGCAACGCGCCGGCGCACTCCCTGATCAAGGTCTTTGGCGCGTTCGGCGTGGCGATCATGTCCGCTGTGGTGACGCTCACCGTTCTCGCGGGGCAGATGCTGGAGCTCCATATTCCCGCGATCGCCATCGGGTTCCAGAGCGTCCTTCTGGGCAGCTTCATTCTGCTGATTGCACTGGGATCGATCGAACAGCGCCTGATCGAACTGCGCCTCGAGCTGATGATGATGAACGGCGGGCGACGCGCCGGCGACGATCGCCGTAAGGGCCCCCGGCGCCGGGCGTCCGACGAGCAGGGTCAATCGGACGTCGCGGCTGCGGCCGGCGATCACCCGTCCGGCGCTTCGACGACCTAGCCAAGGCTTTCGCCCGCGCACCAGGTCGAGAACATCGCGGGCTGGGGCTACAGGCCGCTCCCGGCCGACTGCGGCGTCACCAGAGCAGGATCGTTTACGAGTCGGCGTCCGCCGACCCACGTCTCGACGACCGTCAGATCGCTGTCGAGGACCGCGAGATCGGCTGCGAAGCCCGGCTGGATGCGGCCGCGGACGTCGCCCAGACCCAGAAACTCGGCGGGATTGGCGGTGGCCAGAACGACAGCGGAGGGCAGGTCGAGGTCCATCAGGTCCCGGGCGTTGCGGACGGCGGCGACCATGTTCAGATCGGATCCAGCCAGCACGCCGTCCGGATCGAGACACCGGCCGTCGCGCACCGTGATCCGGCGACCCTGCAGCATGAAGTGCTCTTCCGGCGATCCGACGCTGGGCATGGCGTCGGTGACCAGCATGAAGCGGTTTCGTGGACGGCAGCGCAGCGCCAGTTTCAGCACCACCGGATCGACGTGGTGACCGTCCACGATCAGGCCGCACCAGCTGTTGATGTCCTCCAGCGCCGCCCCCACCGCGCCGGGCTCGCGGCTGGAGAGCGGCGACATGGCGTTGAACAGATGGGTGAAGCCCGTCATCCCGGCGTTGAGGGCGCTCCGGGTTGTGGCGTAGTCGGCGTCGGTGTGGCCGGCGGCGACGACCGCGCCGGCCTGAACCAGACGGGTGATCATCGCGGGCGTGGTGGTCTCCGGGGCGAGCGTCACCAAGGTCCGGCCGCTTTTCAACCGGGTCAGCAGGGCGATGGCCCGGTCGTCGAGGGTGCGGAATTTGGAGGCGTCGTGAACGCCCTTGCGCGACGCATTGAGGAACGGGCCCTCGATGTGAATGCCGAGAACGCCGGGCACGCCGCGGGCGATGGCGGTCTCCACGGCGGTGATGGCGGTGTCGATCACCGAAAGGTCGTCGCTGATCAGGGTCGGCAGGAAGCCGGTGGTCCCGAACCGGCGGTGGGCCCGGCCGATCGCGTCGATGCAGTCCGCGGTCGGGCAGTCGTTGAACAGGATGCCGCCGCCGCCATTGACCTGGGTGTCGATGAAGCCGGGAACCAGCAAGGCGCCGCCGAGATCCTGGACCTCGTCCCCCGGAGAGGGTCCGCGGCCGACCCGCGTGATCCGGTCGCCTTCCACGGTCACCGAGACATCCGTCCGGAACGCGTCGCCGGTCAGGACCCGGCCATTGATGAGGGTGATCGCCATCAAACGGTCTCGGTGACCTTGTTCAGGAACGGCGGACGATCAGGGTCATGGCCTCGCGCCACGGCGGCCAGGGCGGCGAGGCGGTAGAAACTCTGGATCAGCAGCACCGGCTGCATCGCCGGATGCGCATCCGCGGTCGGCAGGTTCACAACGCCGCCGTCGCCCGCGGCCCCCGCGAGCATGACCTTCGCCCCCCGGCCGGAGAAGTCGGAGGCGAGCGACGCCATGTCGGCCCGGGTCTCGTCGTCCTGGGCCAGCATCAGTACGGGAAAGCCTGCCTTGACCAGCGCCATGGGGCCGTGGCGCACCTCGGCGGCGCTAAACGCCTCGGCGTGCAGGCCACAGGTCTCCTTCAGCTTCAGGGCGGCTTCGCGGGCGGCGGCGTAGCCGGGGCCACGGCCGACGACGTAGAGACTCTGCGCCCGCACGAGGGTGTCCAGCGCCGCGCTCCAGTCGCGCTGGAAGGCTTCATCGAGTTGACCGGGCAATGCCTCCAGCGCCCGCACAAGGTCGGTGTCGCCGCTCCAATGCCCAATCAGCTGAGCCAGCGCGCTGAGGCTGGCGATGAAAGTCTTGGTCGCCGCCACCGACGTCTCCGCGCCGGCGTGCAGAGGAACCGTGACGTCGGCGACCTGGGCCAGCCGCGATCCGTCCGCATTGACCAGGGCGATGACGAAGGCGCCGCCCGCGCGAGCCGCCGCTACCGAGGCGACGAGGTCCGGGCTCTGGCCCGACTGGGAGATGGCGATGCAGACGGCGCCCCGCAGGCGCGGCTCGACCGCATAGACCGAACTGGCGGAGAGGATGGCCGGGCTGGTTGGCGTTCCGGTCCCCGTCTCGATCAGATAGCGGGCATAGACCCCCGCGTTGTCCGAGCTGCCGCGCCCGCTGATCAGCGCGACCGTCGGGGGCAGGCGGCGCAGGCGTTCGCCCAGCTCGGCCATCAACGGCGCGTTGCGAGCCAGCTGCGACCTGACCACCTCGCCGGCGGAGGCGGACTCCTGGAACATCCGCGTGTCCTCGGCCCGCATCAGGCAGGGCCGTCGTTCAGTTCGGCCACGAAGTCGTAGGCGTCGCCCCGATAGAAAGACTGGGTCACCTCGACGGCCTGGCCGTTGCGGGCGAAGGCGCGTCGTTCAATCAGCAGGCCCGCAGCGCCGGCCGCGACGCCGAGCAGCTCCGCCTGCTCCTCGGTAAACAGCACCGCCCGAAGCCGCTGGAGCGCCCGGATCGGGCGCTGTCCATTGGCGTCCAGCGCCCGGTACAGCGACACGTCCACCGCCTCGAGCGACGGCAGGCTGGAGGCCGGCACCGTCGAATACTCCAGCGCCATCGGCGAGCCGTCGGCGTAGCGGATGCGGTGGTAGCGATAGACCGGCGTGCCCGGGCTTAGTCCGAGCGTCAGCGATTCCTCAGGCGTGACGGCGCCTTCGCTGCGGCTGATCCACGAACTCGTGGCCTTGCGGCCCCGCGCCGCCATGTCTTCCGAGAAGGAGGTCAGTTTGGAGAAGCTCTTCTCCACCCGGGCGGCGACGAAGGTGCCGGCGCCCTGGCGGCGCGACAGCAGCCCCTCGGCCACGAGACCGTCGAAGGCCTTGCGCACGGTGATGCGCGACACGGACAGGGCGTCGGCCAGATCGCGTTCGGCCGGCAGGGCCTCGTCGGCCCTGAGCACGCGCCGCTCGATGGCCTCTCGCACGGCCTGCTGCAGCTGCTGGTACAGCGGCGTGGGTCGCCCGGCGTCCAGCTTTCCGATGACTTCAGAGAATGACATGCCAACCCCGACCGATGGGAGCTTGGTTTCGCCCATCGCCATTTGCATCACAACCCATCTGACCGAACCAATCAAGGACCAATATGAAAAAAGAATAGATCCAATCGGTCGATTTGGGCTTGCTTGTCGTAAAGGTTTGGTGACACCTTGCCTCCTGCGCCTACTGGAATGCCATTCTGGGCGTATGGGGGAGGACCTTTATTGGTTCTCTAATGGACTGGTCGGAACTTGCCGGGGAGCAGGACGACCGCAGGAGGGACAGGCGTCATGGGTATTCATCGGGCAATCCTGATCGGCTCTGTCAGCGCTCTGGCGCTGCTGGGCACAAGCGCGGCGGCCCAGGACGGGCAATCCGAAGCGACGACGGTCGAGGAAGTCATCGTCACCGGCATTCGGGCGTCGCTCCAGCAATCCCTGGAAAGGAAGCGCGAGGCAGACGCCATCATTGACGTGGTCACCGCCGAGGACGTCGGCAAGTTTCCCAGTTCGAACGTCGCCGAGGCGATCACCATTATTCCGGGCGTAACCGTCGACCGCGCCTTCGGCCAGGGTGAGAAGGTCTCCATCCTCGGCACCGACCCGGCCCTGAACCGCACCCTGCTGAACGGCCAGACCGTGGCCTCGGCGGACTGGTTCATCCTCGACCAGCCGGGCCGGACCTTCAACTACGCCCTGCTCGCGCCGCAGATCGTCGGCCGGGTCGAGGTCTTCAAGACGCCCGAGGCCCGGATCGACGAAGGCAGCATCGGCGGCACGGTTGACGTGATCACCCGTCGTCCGCTGGACCTCGCGTCAGGCACGCTCTCGGGGGCGGCCAGCTGGCTCTATAACGATCGTTCCGAAGAGGGTGACCTGCAGCTTTCGGTCCTCGGCAGCTGGCGCAACGAAGCCCGCACCTTCGGCGTGCTGGTATCGGCCCAGCGGGCCAGCGACGCCCTGCGCCGGGACGGCCTGGAGTCGTACGGCACCATTCCGGCCAGCTACTACATGGGCGGCAACCCCGAGAACCCCGGGGCCAATGCGATCGCCAACGGCAACTGCGCCGGGCCCTGCGCGGCGACGCTGGCGGCCAATCCCGATGCGCGCGGGACCAACGCCTTCGGCACCCACTTCTTCGAACAGCAGCGCGACCGCGACAGCTATACGGTGGCCCTGCAGTTCCGGCCGATTGACGCGCTGGACATCAATTTCGACTGGCTGCGCATCGACGCCAGCTATGACAACACCAACCAGTCGCTGTTCGCGTTCCAGGGCAACACCTGGAACAGCCTGGGGGCCCTGACCGACATCCAGATCGACGACGGCGTCATCACCCGGGCCTCGTTCGACAATGCACTCAGCGTGCTGGACGTGCAGTACCGCGAAGCCGCGATGACCTCGGACAGCTATCACCTCGACGGCAAATACCTCGGCGCCGGCTGGGATATCGCCGGCGACCTCGGCTACACCAAGGCCGAGGGCGGCACCCAGCGCCAGTTGTTCGGCGAGTTCCTGAACTGGGCCGACTACACGGTTGATTTCACCGGCGCGCCGGACGCGCCGGGCACGCTGACCTACGCCGATCCGACTGTGCTGGGCGACGCTTCGAAATTCGCCTTCGACGGCGGCTGGGGCGGCGGCGATCCGTCGGTCGGGCCGGTCGGCTACAACGCCGGCTGGGGCGGCAACATCGTCAGCAAGCCGACCACCGACGAGGAAACCTACGCCCAGGTGGATCTCGGCTTCGACCGCGACGGCGTCTGGGAGCGTCTCCAGTTCGGCTACAAATATCGCCAGCACGAGACCGACCAGCGGATGTCGGGCGTGACGGTTCAGATCTATGGCGATCCCGACAACGCCGGCATGTTTTCGCCCGGCCAGGTGCCGGACAACTACCTGAGCGGCTTCGACGGTGTGAACGACCAGATGAGCAACCGCTTCAGCATCGATGGCGACGCGCTGGCGGACTATATCGAGAGCGGCCAATACCTGCGGCCGTGGCAGGCCGCGCCGGTGCCGACCGTGTTCGGCAACGCCGAGTTCACCGCCCAGAACTGGAACGTGCAGGAACGGGTCCACGCCTTCTACGGCCAGGCGAATTTCGACACCGGCGCGATGCGCGGCAACATCGGCCTGCGCTATGTCCGGACCGCGTCCGACAGCGGCGGCTTCGTCTGCGTCAACCAGACCGCGACGGGCTGCGGCGTCACCGAGGCCGACTGGGCCTGGGAGGTGCGGACCAAGGAGTACAATGAGGTCCTGCCCAGTCTGAACGTGGCCATCGACGCCTCCGAAGACGTGGTGGTTCGCCTGGCCGCCGCCAAGGTCATCGCCCGGCCCAACTTCGCCGACATGTCGAACTATTTCTGGCTCTCGGACCAGATTCTGACCGGGGGCGGCGGGAACCCCGATCTGGACCCCTATGAGTCGACCAACCTGAACGCGGCGGTTGAATGGTATTTCGCGCCGGACGCCATCCTGTCGGGTGAGATCTTCTACAAGGACATCAGCAACTACATCCTGCAGGCCACCGCGCCCGAGGATCACTTCAACCAGGCCCAGAACGCCGTCACCACCTACCAGATCAGCCGCCCGACCAACGCGGGATCGGCCCAGCTGAGCGGGGCGTCGTTCGCCTACCAGCAGACCTTCGCCCACGGATTCGGCTTGCTGGCTAACTACACCTATGTCGACGGCAGCGCCGACAACGGCTCGGACCTGCCGTTCAACTCGCGGCACCAGGTCAACATCAGCCCCTTCTATGAGAACGGTCCGTTTTCGGCCCGGGTGACCTACAACTGGCGGTCCAAATATTTCACCGGCGTCGACCGCGGCGACCAGATGTACGTGCGGGCCTACACCGGGCTGGACGCCACGGCGGGCTACGCCTTCACCGACAGCGTCAGCCTGTCCGTGTCGGCGCAGAACCTGCTGGACAGCGAGTACTACGCCTACGCCAATACGGTGGCGCTGCCGCGCGGCGTGTACCGGACGGGCCGCAAGCTGATGGCGACCCTCAGCGTCGACTTCTAGGGCCGTCACGGGGGGCGGCGGTCGTCGCCCCCGCCATTGCGCCGCGTGGAAGACGAACCGAGGATGACGAATGCCGAGGCTTTCCCGCGAGATTTCCGAATTTTCCCTGAGCGACAACTCCGGGCGGGGCCGCTTCGCCCCGCCCGTTTCCTTGTCCGCCGGGGCCAGCGTGAGCACCCTCATGAATTCCTTTGCGCGATCTGCGTCCATCGCCGCCGCCGCCGTCCTTCTGTGCATGGGAGCGCCAGCCGCAGCGCAGGATGTGGCGATCTCGCCCCCCATTATCCCGGCGCCGCAGTCCGTGACGGCCGGGGGCGGTGCATTCCGCCTCGATGGCGGCACGGCGCTGGTCGCGCCGGCGGAGGATGCCGAGGCGGCCGCTGCGGCGGGGTATCTCGCCGACCTGCTGCGCCGAACGCGGGGGCTGGACGTGACCGTGACGGAGGCGGCGAGCGAGGGCGCGGTCCTGTTCCGGCGCGGCGAGGCGGAGACGGACGGCTACACACTGGAGGTCGGCCCTGCCGGCGCGGTGATCACGGCCGACGACGCCGGCGGCTTCCTCTACGGGGCGGTGACGCTGTGGCAGCTGGCCACGGCGGAGGATGGACAGGGACCGGCGGAACTCGCCGCCATGCGCATTGTCGACGCGCCGCGCTTCGGCTGGCGCGGGCTGATGCTGGATTCGGCCCGCCACTACCAATCGCCGGAATTCATCAAGAGCTTCATCGACTGGATGGCGCTGCACAAGCTGAACGTCTTCCACTGGCATCTAACCGACGACCAGAGCTGGCGGCTGGAGATCAAGGCCTTTCCGCGCCTGACAGACGTTGGCGCATGGCGGGTTCCCGCGGGGGCAGCGGCGCAGGCCGATATCGACCCGGCGACCGGTAAGCCCCGGCTGCACGGCGGCTTCTACACCCAGGAGCAGGTGCGCGAGATCGTCGCCTACGCCGCCGCGCGCAACATCGTCGTCGTGCCGGAGATCGACGTGCCGGGCCACGCCAGCGCGGCGATCGCCGCCTATCCCGAGCTCGGCGTCACGGACGTGCCCGGCGCGGCGGTGACGGCTGTCCCAGGCGACTGGGGCGTCTACCACACCCTGTTCAACACCGAAGAAAGCACTATCGCCTTCTTCCATCAGGTGCTGGCCGAGGTCGTCGATCTCTTCCCGGGGACCTACGTCCATCTCGGCGGCGACGAGGCGGTCAAGGACCAGTGGAAGGCGTCGCCGCGAACCCAGGAACGGATGCGCGAACTCGGCGTCGCCGACGAGGCCGAACTGCAGAGCTGGTTCATCGGCCGTATGGAGCAGTATCTGAACCAGCACGGCCGCCGCCTGATCGGCTGGGACGAGATCCTCGAGGGCGGCCTCGCCCCGAACGCCACGGTCATGTCATGGCGGGGTGTCGAGGGGGCTGTCGAGGCGGCGCGGCTGGGCCATGACACGGTGCTGTCCCCCGCCCCGATCTTCTATCTCGACAACCGCCAGAGCGCCGCCGACGGCGCGCCGGGCCGCGGCTTCGTGGTGCCGCTGGAGACCCTCTACCGCTTCGATCCGACGCCCGAGAGCCTGACCGCCGAGCAGGCGGAGCACGTGCTGGGGGTTCAGGCCAATCTGTGGACCGAGCACATGCGCGACGAAGCCCGGGTCGAATATCAGGCCTACCCTCGCGTCGCGGCGCTGGCCGAACTGGCTTGGTCGGCGCCGGAGCGGATGAACTGGGACGACTTTCGAGGCCGTCTGACCCCGCAGCTGGCGCGTTACCGGACGCTGGGCATCGACTATGCCGAAAGCGCCCTGTCCCCCGGACCGGCGGCGCTGCCGGCGCAGGGCGAGCGGCGCTATGATCATCACATGACGCTGTGCAGCGAGGGCATCGCATTGTCGCTGATCGACGACGCGCCGGTGCGAGGCGAGCGGGCGTCCTTCCTGCTCGACATCATGAACCCGTGCTGGATCTACCAAGGCGCCGACCTGTCGAAAGGCGTCGCGATCGAGGCGGCGGTGGGCCAGGTCCCGTTCAACTTTCAGATCGGCGCCGACATCGAGAAGGTCGTGCTGCGCGCGCCGCGGACCGAGGCGGGCGAGCTGGAGGTGCGGATCGGGAGCTGCGAGGCCGAACCGGCGCTGGTCATCCCGCTGGCCGAGGCCGCGGCGAACCATGGGGTCAGCGTCGTGCACGGCGAATTGCCGGCAGTGGCGGGTGTCCAGGACCTGTGCCTGACCTTCACCGAGGCGGAGGTGGACCCGATCTGGGGCCTCGACTGGGTTCGGCTCACGCCTGTGGAGCGCCACTGAGATGAGCCGGCTCGTGATCCAATCGCCGGTCGACGGCTGGGCGGCGTCGCTCGACGAGGTTCCGGACGCGGTGTTTTCGGAGCGCATGCTGGGGGACGGCGTGGCGATCGAGCCACTGGGCTCCACCATTCATGCGCCGTTCGACGGCGTCGTCGGCACGTTGGCCAAGGCCCGGCACGCGCTCAGCGTCCGCTCCGACAGCGGAGTCGAGGTGCTGATCCATGTCGGTCTGGAGACGGTGAAGCTGGAGGGCGAAGGCTTTACGGCCCACGTGACCGAGGGCGACCGCGTCTCGGCGGGCGACCGGCTGCTGACCCTCGATCTCGAACACATCGCCCGCAACGCCGTCAGTCTGATTACGCCGGTGGTGGTGACCGGCGACGGCTTCGTCCTGCACGACCGGATTTCGAACCAGCAGGTCCGCGTCGGCGACCCGCTGATGATGCTGTCGCTCGAAGGCGACGCCTTGGAGCGGGGCGCGGTTGCGGCGTCCGAGACTGTGTCCCGCGAGGTGCGCCCGTCGCTGCCGCATGGCCTGCACGCCCGGCCCGCCGGCCGCATCGCTTCCCGTGCCCGGACCTTCGACGCCAAGGTCGTTGTCAGACTGCGCGACCGGCAGGCGTCGGCGACGAGCGCCGTCCAGCTGATGGCCCTGGGACTCGGTCGAGGCGATGCGCTGACGCTGAGCGCCTCAGGGCCCGACGCCCGGGCGGCCGTGGACGCCCTGGTCGAGCTGATCGTCGGCGGTCTGGGCGAGGCCGGCCAGGCGCCGAAATCGGAACCGCTCCCGCCCGTCGCGGCCTCCGACCCCATCGAGGGCGACGACGGCGAGCGGATCTTTACGGGCGTCGCCGCGGCCCCGGGGCTGGCGGTTGGTCAGGCCGTGCGGTTCGTCCTGCCGGATATCGCCGTGGCCCGGGCGGGATTGGGCGCCGCCTTCGAGGCCGACACGCTGGACGGGGCTCTCGCGACGGTCCGGGAACGGCTCGCCGCCGCCGCAGCGACGGGCGACGGCCAGCGCCGCAGCATTCTGGCGGCCCACCTGGCTTTCCTCGATGACCCGGAAATGCTGGCCGCCGCTCGGCTGTCGATCGAGGCGGGGCACAGCGCCGCCTGGGGCTGGCGCGAAGCCACCCGCGCCGCCGCCGACCTGCTCCGCTCGATCGGCGACGCGCGCATGGCCGAACGCGCCGACGACCTGCTCGATCTGGAACGGCAGGTCCTTCTGGAACTGACCGGCGAGACGCCGCAACCGCTGGCGCTGGGGCCCGGCTCGATCGTGCTGGCCGACGACCTGCTGCCGTCGCAACTGATGGCGCTCGACGCTGGCCAACTCGCCGGAATCTGCACCAGCCGCGGCGGGCCGACCTCGCACGTCGCCATCCTCGCCGCCGCAATGGGCGTGCCGGCGCTGGTCGCCGTCGGACCCGGCCTGTCGGCGGTCGCCGACGGCGCGCTGGTGGTGCTGGACGCCGACGGCCGCCGGTTAATCGCCGCGCCGTCCGCCGCCACCCAGGCGCGGGCCCAGAGCGCCATGGCCGCGCGCGATCGCCGCCGGACCGAGGCCCGCGCCGCCGCCGGTGACGACTGCCGCACCGCCGACGGCGTCCGCATCGAGGTGTTCGCCAACCTCGGCGCCGCCTCCGAAGCCGCTCCCGCCGTCGCCGCCGGCGCCGAGGGCTGCGGCCTGTTGCGCACCGAATTCCTGTTCCTCGACCGTGACACCGCGCCGGACGAAGACGAGCAACTGGCCCAGTACCAATCCATCGCCGACGCGCTCGTTGGCCGGCCACTGGTCATCCGCACGCTCGACGCCGGGGGCGACAAGCCCCTGCCCTATCTGCCGATGCCCCACGAGGACAATCCGGCGCTGGGTCTGCGCGGCGTCCGCTCCGGCCTGTACCGGCCCGACCTGCTGCTGACCCAGTTGCGCGCCGCCTGCCGGGTCCGCTCATCCGGCGTCCGGGCGATCATGCTGCCCATGGTCGCCTCCGTCGCCGAAGTCCTGCAGGTGCGGGCCCTGCTCGACCGCGCCGCCCGAGAGACCGGCGGCGAGGCCCCGCTGCTGGGGGTGATGATCGAGACCCCCGCCGCCGCCCTGACCACCGACCGACTGGCCAAGGCGGTCGATTTCATCTCCATCGGCACCAACGACCTGACCCAGTACGCCCTGGCCATGGACCGGCAGAACCCGCATCTCGCGCCTCAGCTGGACGCCCTGCACCCCGCCGTGCTGCGGCTGATCCAGCAGGCGGTGGCCGGCGCGGCAGGCGTACGCTGGATCGGCGTCTGCGGCGGTCTGGCCTCCGAGGTCGAAGCCGCCCCCATCCTCGTCGGTCTCGGCGTCACCGAGCTGTCGGCCGCCCCGGCGATGATCGCCGAGATCAAGGCGGTGGTGCGCCGCTTCACCCTGGCCGAATGCCGGGCGCTGGCGCTCGAGGCCCTCGGCATGGACGGTCCGGAGGCCGTGCGGGCCTTGGCCGCCGACGCCGTGCGCGTCTCTCCTCCCCGCAAGGCAACCGCCGGAGCGCAGGCATGAAGTTCGGACTCTCCAGCCTGCAGCCGCTCGGCCGGGCCCTGATGCTGCCGATCGCAGTGCTGCCTGTGGCCGGCCTGCTGCTGCGCCTCGGCCAGCCCGACCTGCTCGACATCGCCTTTGTCGCCTCGGCGGGACAGGCGGTCTTCGCCAACCTCGGCCTGCTGTTCGCCATCGGCGTCGCGGTCGGGTTCGCCCGGGACAACAACGGCGCCGCAGGTCTGGCCGGGGTGGTGTGTTTCCTGATCGCCACCGAGGGCGCCAAGGCCCTGATCGCCGTGCCGCCCGAGGCGCTGGCCGGCGTGCCGGAGGCTTCCCTCGCCATGGCCGAGAAGGCCTTCCGGGACGGGGCGCTGGCCCGGCTCGGGGTGCCGATCGGCATCCTGTCGGGTCTGATCGCCGGCGACTTCTACAACCGCTTCTCGACTCTCAAGCTGCCCGAGTATCTGGCCTTCTTCAGCGGCCGCCGCTTCGTGCCGATCGTCGCGGGGTTCGCCGGCCTGGCCCTGGCGCTGGCGGTCGGGTTCAGCTTCACCGGCCTGAACCACGGCATAGACGTGTTCAGCCGCGCCGTCGTCGGCTCCGGCGAGATCGGCCTGTTCGTCTACGGCGTGCTCAACCGGCTGCTGATCGTCACCGGCCTGCACCACATCCTCAACAATGTGGCCTGGTTCATCGTCGGCGATTTCGGTGGCGCCACCGGCGACCTGAACCGCTTCTTCGCCGGCGATCCGAGCGCCGGATCATTCATGAGCGGCTTCTTCCCGGTCATGATGTTCGGCCTGCCGGCGGCCTGCCTGGCCATGTACCACGCCGCCCGGCCCGAGCGGCGCAAGGCGGTCGGCGGTATGCTGGCTTCCCTCGCCCTGACCGCCTTCCTGACCGGGGTGACCGAGCCGATCGAATTCACCTTCATGTTCCTGGCCCCGGTGCTCTACGCCCTGCACGCGGTCCTGACCGGCGTGGCCATGGTGGCGATGAGCCTGCTGGAGTCTCGGCTCGGCTTCACCTTCTCGGCCGGACTGTTCGACTATGTGATCAACTACGGCCAGGCGACGCGGCCGTGGCTGCTGATCCCGGTGGGACTGGCCTATGCCGCGCTCTACTACGGCCTGTTCCGCTTCTTCATCGCCCGCTTCAACCTGAAGACCCCCGGCCGGGAGGACGAGGCGGAACTCGCCGCGACGCCCGTCGCCGCAGCCAGCGGGGAACGGGCCGAACAGTTCGTGCGGGCCCTTGGCGGTCCGGCGAACCTGAAGGCGGTCAGCGCCTGCACCACCCGGTTGCGGCTTGTGGTCGTGTCGCGCGACGCCGTTGACGAGCCGGCCCTGAAGCGGCTGGGGGCCCGCGGGATGATCTCGCCCTCGCCGACCGACCTGCAGGTCGTGCTTGGCCCCATCGCCGACGCTGTCGCCGACGAGATCCGCGCCTGCTTGGGCGAGGGCGATCCGGCCGTCGCCTCTGACGCTGGCGCGGACGCCAT